>CAMDOJ010000042.1 GCA_945903555.1 Chthoniobacter flavus | reverse complement strand
ATTGCAGGAATGCTCACCGTTCTCGGCATACGAAAATTCAGCCGAATCAAAGATGATGCCGCCCTAGCGATCGTATTAAGTGTGTTTTTCGGTACAGGGGTTGCGCTCTTAAGTGCGATCCAACAACTGCCCGGCGGCCAAGCTGCGGGAATCGAGGGCTTCATCTACGGCAACACCGCCTCTATGACCACACAAGATGCTGGTTTTATTTTTGCGTCATCGCTCTTTGTCGTGGTCGCCTGTCTGGCCTTTTTTAAGGAATTCAGCATCCTGTGTTTTGATGAAGCGTTTGCGGCGACGACAGGTTGGCCGGTCCGCTCACTCGATCTCTTTTTAATTTCCCTCATTGTATTAGTGACAGTGATCGGACTCCAAAGCGTTGGGATACTCCTCGTTGTTGCCCTCCTTGTGATTCCTCCAGTCGCAGCACGTTTTTGGAGCGACAACCTCCGCGTTGTGGCATTTCTGGCTGCCATCATCGGGGCTGATAGCGCTTTAGTCGGCGTCGTCGTCAGTGCAGTTCTCCCAAAAATGCCTACGGGCGCCATCATCGTCTTAGTCGCGGCGACGATATTCACATTTGGGCTTCTCTTTGGATCACGTCGCGGGGTGGTCATCCAACTTTTGGCTGAGCGCAGGGTAGCTTCACGCCTCCGTTCCGAACACATGCTTCGCGCTGTTTATGAATGCGCTGAAAATGCGAGCCCCTCAGTCGATCTGGGTGCCATTATCCACAAACGCCCATGGCAAAAAAAAGAAGTCCTGAGTGAGATTCATCGTCTCGCCAATGCCGAGCTTTTGACACTAGCTCCCAATGGATTGAAAGTGCAACTCACCAACCTCGGACTCATTGAGGCCCGCCGACTGGTGCGCAACCACCGGCTATGGGAACTCTATCTTCTTAACCATGCGGATGTCGCTCCGGGACGCGTGGATCGTGACGCGGACATGATCGAGCATGTCCTTGATCCTCGCTTGGTCGATGAATTGGAAGTCCTTCTTGCAATGGAAGGTCATCGCCGCTTTGTGCCACTCGATCCGGAGAAAATGCCGTCATGAACTGGACCGAAATTGACACTTGGATCGTCATCACTGGCGCGCTCATTTCTATGGCCTGTGCTATCCCGGGCACTTATCTCCAACTCAACAAACAGAGCATGTTGGGAGATGCGATCAGCCACGCGGTTCTCCCCGGCATCGCCATTGCATTTTTGTTTTCTGGAAGAAAAGATCCCCTCCCCATGCTCATCGGAGCAGCCCTCGCGGGCTTGTTCACAGGGCTTTTGAGCAACCTCATTCATCGTCATGGGAAGGTGGATACGGGCGCTGCGCTGGGGGTGGTCTTTTGTAGTTTATTTGCTCTCGGACTCGTTCTCATCCGCGTGGCGGCGGATCACGTGGATTTGGATCCCTCCTGTGTTTTGTATGGAGCTATCGAATTGGCCGTGATTGATGGAGGAGCCATTCCCCAAGTCGTTTGGCTCTCGGGGGGGATACTCGTTCTCAACCTCGGACTGACTTTGATTTTTTATAAAGAACTACGATTGGCTGCATTTGATCCCCGCTTTGCAGAAACGGTCGGAATTCCCTCAGGTATCCTCCAGTATGGACTCACTGTCACCACCGCCATCACGACAGTGGTCGCCTTTGAAAGTGTGGGCAGTATTTTAGTCATCGCGATGCTCATCGTCCCTGGAGCGACCGCATTGCTATTAAGCCACCGCGTCGGCGGGGTGCTAGGAATCAGTCTCCTGCTCGCTGCAGCGTGTGCTATCGGTGGACACATCGCTGCTATCTCTGTTGCTCCGGCGCTGTTGGCCAAACTCACAGGTCACACCGAAATCGGAGCTCTAAGCTCGGCGGGAATGATGGCAGCATGCGCAGGTTTCATTTTCTTCGTTGTGCTTGCAGGCAAAGTGGTGGCGGGGAGTTTCAATCGCCCCAGACTAATGAGTGCAGGAACGAGCGAGATAGCAACCGCCCCCCTCGCCCACGACTAAAGCGCCCGAGCGAACCACAAATCTTTCGCGCACGGTCACGTCCCGTATTTTTCCCGAAACCCTACGCCCCTCAAAAGCGGAATAATCGGTCGCCATGTGACGGGATTTTGCCGAAATGGTGGCGGTGGGTCTGGAGTCAAAAACCACGGTCCCCTCATCACTCCCAAGCGAGGTCTCTGCGCTGGGGTTGTTCAATGCAGGGGGGTGATCTTCGCCTGCCTCTTTAACAATATTAAATGCCTGCTTCCTATCGCTTTTTTACGACCAACCTCCGAGAGTTCCGCTTCTGGGCGCTCAATTCCTACGAGGAGGAGATCCCGAAAGGTTGGTTAGGTAAAGTCATTGACCTCACAAACCAACCCTATTGCGGGGGGGGTAATTTTTTAGTTTTTAACAAACAAATACCCGCAGACCCTCATGGATGCTGGCTTTAAAAAGATTTCGGCAGAATACCCTTTTTGCGTTCCGGCAATTCGTTTGAAGCGAGAGCGCCGGAAATAATTTTTTTCAAAGTCTCGCCAGGCAGGTCATCCAAGCGCACAAAATGATTGTTCGCAACCGCCGCGCAGAACACAGATTTCTTGTAAATGTTGGCTCTGGAATAAGCCACTGTCGTCCGGTGCTTCAATTCCGCATAGTCTTTTTCGTCAAGGATGCAGACATCGTCAACCCACCTATCGCGAAGCGTTGTAAAGTTCACAAACAGCATTTCATCAGCATCCCGACTCGGGTCAAACAAAGGAACATAAATATGCCTCGGTTCCGCCATGCACCGAAAGGCCATTCCCAGAATCAAATCCATCCCGTGGTCAATTCAGCAAGGAGTGGATTCGGTTTGCCGATTCCATATCCTCCAAAAAAGCTTCGACCTCGCTGGGATTCCATGCAAACGCCTCGGCCAGCTTGCGGGCATTGATGTCTCCTCTGCCGCCGTTCGGGTCAGCCCACTCCTCGCAATGCTTGTGAGTCCAGTCCACCAATGCCCATTGATCCAACGAACCAAAATCATCCCACACTTCGTTGAGAATCTTCAATTCGGAAGGAGCCAAAGCATCATAAGATTCTTTTTTCGCAGCAGCGGCCACCTTGTGGTTTGCCCGATCCGAAATCAACCGCTCCCACGGACTCTGCCCTTGCGGTGTGCCGTCATTGATCAAATCCAGCACCTCACTCGTCACCGGCCCGTGTTTCAACGAGTAATAGTGACCTCCGACAATCGGAACTTGGCGTCTTTCAAAAGACCTGCGATCCGCCAGATACATCAGCTTCACAAGCTTCAGAACTTCGATTTCGCCACCTGCTCGATCCGCGAAAAAGTGAGCGCACTGCGCAGACTTATCTATGTCGAATGGATATTTCACGAAATCAATCTGTCCGACTCCGGGGCAGAGTGCAAGTCGGGAGTTCAGTCACAGCACCCACCACTTCTCTGCATCTCGGCGGGAAACAAGGTGTGTGTCACTTGGGTGGCCTACGAATTGCCTGCGAAATTCGTTTGCGTCTTACCATCTGGCGCATTTCAAGGATGCGACGAAGACGGCGTTTGAGATGGGAACTTCGCCGGACTTACTTTACGCCCATTGCATAGCCCAGTCCTAACCCGGACTGCTTAGACCGTTCCTTGAGGGCTTTTACGAATGTGTCTGCCAATGTGTGCTTGTCGTTGTGGGCTTTTACGAATGCATCAACTAATGTGTGCTTGTTGTTCATGTAAAGGATCTTAGAGGTTGGAGGTGGACAGGTCAACACTATCGTTTCTCAATTAATTCAATCGATTTCTCAGCAAAACGTTTGCCTAACGTTTTGTAACCTTCAACGGAACAGTGAAGATCGTTGGTGACTTGATCCCCTCTCCTGTTCATCCCATCGTTTAGGTCGTCGGTATCCACCCAGTCACCATGCGGTGCGGAATCCGCCACTTCAACTTGAGCCTCGCGCACCTTCGTCCAATCAGGCCAACCCTTGTTACCCATATCAAAATCACTCAGGCGACCAATGACAACGTTAACATCTTTATGGCCCAAATCCGTGGCAAGCTGATCAATCAGGCCTTTCAGGCTGGCCGCATACACATCCCCGTGTCTCTCCCGAGCATCCCGCTCGCCCTGCATCCAGACGAATGTTACGGTTGCAGGCTTCTCCCCCTTGAGCGCCTTGACCACCTTCTTCATCAAAACGTCATACAGGTCACCAAAGTCACCAGTTGCTTCATGTTGGTCGCCCTGCCCCGGCTTCCACTTCTTGTACCAACGCCTAATCGGCTGACTGCCCTTGGCGCTCTTCACAACGATTATGTTATCTTTACCGAAGTTAGTCTCTAGTGTTGGTGTGAAGGAAATGTTTGGGTCTAGCAAAGCCATATTTGACTGACCAGAGAGGATGAATAGATGCTTCTCTTTCTCTGCGGCATTGGCATAGGATAAGCTAAGTAGCACTACTGTGGTTGCAATACTGAGGGCTCTTACGAATGTGTGCTTTTTGTTCATGTAATAGATCTTAGAGGTTGGGGGTGGACAGGTCAATATTATTGACAACAACCAACGCTTTCACCCGCATTCGTCGTGCTCGGCAAATCACCCGTCAGAATGAGTGAATAAATAAGATTCTGAATGCGCAGGGTTTCTAAATCCACAGCTGTCATGAATGTGTCGGAATTTCCCAATCTCATGGCCATCTCACGCATTCGGCCACGCTTCGAGAAATCATCCAAGGCAGCCAGCACCGCCGCGCGTTTCGTCTTCGCTCCAGCCAACCTCATTGCCTCACTCAACAAAGCGCTTGGAATATCCAAAGTCGTTTTCATATGGAAATTATAATACAATTTTAAATAAAGATCAACCTATTTTTGACATACTTGTCACCCCTCAAATTCCATAAATGTCAAAAGAAAGTTGCTGCCCCCTGTAACCAAACCAATAGGAAACCAACACTTTGTAGAGCCCGTCTGTGACTACCGAGATTTTCTTTCCGACGGGAACGGCGAGGTCCTCCTCGGCCTAACACACAACTGAAGCCAACGAGGACGTTGGCGCTCCTATACCATCCACAAGATTGGTTTTCGCGCCTCCAGACAACTAAATGTCAATAATTAATGCCAGACCCCTTTGACACTATGTTTTCTTGTTTGCAATACATAGTTTGCTCTTGTTTGAACGTCACATCGTTATTTTTCCATCTCGATACCAACAGCTAATCAGTTTCGGACTCTCATTCTAATTGCGCCACCCGTCACTTTGTAGCGGCTGTCTGTGCGCGCCGGGATTTTCTTTCCCTCGGGAACGCCGAGGTCCTCCTCGGCCTAACACTCAACTGAAGCCAACGAGGACGTTGGCGCTCCTATACCATCCACAAGATTGGTTTTCGCGCCTCCGGACAACTAAATGTCAATAATTAATGCCAGACCCCTTTGACACCATTAATTGTTCATAACCCAAGCACGATGCTCTGCACTGGATCAGACATCCGATTGAAAAAGCCGCATCAATCGATCCTGTCCCATAGTTGCTGAAATCCGATCCACAGCTTGTTGTCCGAATTCTTCGCCAAGCAAACCATCTCTGGATTTCAGGAGTTTGTAAACTTTTCCGGCCTTTCTTTGCCTTGCTGCCAGCGCTTTGAAGTCTGCATTTCGCTGAATAGCCGATAACAAATTGTTCTCTAGAGATGTCAAAAATCGTTCTGGGGATCGGTTTTCATGACTCTTATGCTGAACGATTTTCATTTCGCGCACATTGTATTTGCCCAACCTTATTTCGAGAGTGGAAAGAGAGCGATCGTCGGAATCCCGCAGGGAAATGATGTGGGATTCCCCCAGGAAGCAAGGGATGGAATAGCCTCCTACGCAGTGCTGCATGCGCTGCCCTTCTTCAGCGAGCGCACGCGGGGATCCAAGCGATACCGCCTGAACGGCAGTGCTCAATTGAACTCGCTGAGGAAGGAGAAGTGGCCAACGATCTAATTCCTCATCGCGCCGGTCAGAAAGACCCGCATAGTCCCACATCATCCGATGCCAGCGGGCGCTCCACTCGACTAATCGGAACATGCCAAAAGTTTGGGGTGCCTTTAACCAGCGTTCAGATGACTTGATCTCATGTTCCTCAGCGGAAACAGTTTTTTCCCGAGACCGTCTTGCCAGAAAATCCCCCGCATTCCCGATGGCATCCAAAAAATCGAATGTGTCTCGGATGGCATCAGTGCCACCCTCAATGGCCGCAAATTTTTGGTAGGCATTTGCCCACCCCATGCGACTTGATTCAGTCATCCACCGCCGCTTGATGGATAGGTGGAGCTTCCATCTGGTCTGTCTGTCATAGAAATCGAACCTCTCATTCAAGCCGTTCATCCCGACATAAATCGAATGAAAAGCATTCCATTCCTCGTCGGTGCACGGCACCTTTTCGGGTGCCACTGGATCGAGCACTGCAAGTAGTCCTTCAAGATTTCCACGCCAGGGTGCTGGACTCGCCTGAGTTGTCGCCAATCGGCGTAGAATCGAGACTTTTCCTGGGTGAAACTCCAGATAGGCATCCCATACGCTCTCGCCGGCATCGATCCGACGACGGACGCGATCCGAGACTTTGTTCATGCTAAAAAATTCCCACTTCAGCATGGGTAGAACCGTGAGGGCTTGAATGCGAGCTTTGACACGGAACGGATTGGTGGAGTGGATGCAATTATAAAATTCCACATTCGAGGCGCTAAAATTCAGGATGTCCTGATTTAAATGAGCCAACGTCTCGCTTGAGCATAAGGCAAAAAGATCTGCTGCATCGTGCATCCGCTCGGGTTCCACCAAGCCTTCAAACTCATTGGGGAAAAACAGATCCATCTCCCTTCGCTCTCGCCACTCGAGTATATCAAAATAGCGGAGTTGGCGGGTGAGATTCTCAGGAGTCCGGTCTCGAAAAATCAAGAGAAACCCTTGAGGACTCTGGATGAGAATTTCACCCCCCAATTCGGCGAGCACCCGGATTTCAGCGGGTGCTATACTTTTGCTCGAGCGAACTGGTTTTTTGGCGAATTTCATGGATCGAAGGGGTTAGAATTAAGGTTGGAATAAATATCCAAGTTAAAGTTGTAAGCGGAGTTCTCGTGCTGGGGAGAGTCGTTCATAATGTTAATTTTTACAACTTTTGTAGTGCCTCGATGAGATTACGAGTGATTCGCGCCATGATGCAGTAATTCAGGGTATCGAAAGTGTCGCTTGGCTCGTGATAGTTCGGATTTCGGAAAAATGCGGTATCCGTTAGCATGAGCGCTGGGTAGCCTACATCCCAGTAGCTGAACTGATCCGAAAGTCGCATTTCAGGGTTTACCATAGGCATGACTGAGACGCCTAAACTTTTACTAAAAAGCGCATCAAATCTCATAAGCAACTCCTGCGATGCCTCATCGCCCACCAACGCCAGAAAGTTGCCCACATCAGGCGTGATGCCTCGCTCCACCATGAGCGTTGCGGATAAGGCAAGCATTTCTTCCGACATTTCCGGCAACTCCTGCGATCCTGACTCATTGGAGTAGTAGCCCAAGCTTTCCAGACAGATCATGCCAAGGATATTATCACCCGCTGCCCGACACAACCGCGCGTGCACGTAGCTGCCCATCGTTTCGGTTGAGAAATGAGGTGCTTCCTCATTCACATAAGCAACGAAGCGCAAATGCTTGAGCACTTCCGGCGTAGCCAGCAAGCCCCTCGCCGTCTCAAGCATCACTGCCACCGCCGAGATATTATCATCGGCTCCCGGCGCTCCCAGAGCGGAGTCATAGTGCGCTCCCAGAATGTAATGAGGCTTGGCCCTCCCCTGAAAACTGCTCCCCACAGCCTCGATATTATGACACTCTACTCCATCCGCCTCATACGTCTGCCTCATCGTCTTCAAACCCAAGCCCAGAAAAAACGCCTCGATGTAATCCGCCGCATGAGCCAACCCTGCCGGATTCAAAAAAGTATTCTTCTGCTCAGCAGCCAGATTTTTAACAATCAGCACAAGACGCTCATCCAGCGACTCTCTTTCATTTAATTGACGAAATGTCTCGGGATCAGATTTTATTTTTGGGGTTTTCATAGTGATTCTCAATAAGAAGGGCGGACTCTACCTAAAAGTAATTTTGTCTATCATGTTGAGGATGATTTGTTTATAATAAAATAATGATTTAAGTTTTACCGCATTTTTAAGATCATCGGCATTCACATGGATGTTATTGCTCATGACAGATCGGGGATCTTCACTATGCCCCAGAAGAAACAAGTGCCCCACCTCATGCGCCACCACAGCTTCCCACTGCCTCTCATTCAATGTCTTGCTTCGATTCAAACGGATGATATTTTTGTAGCCCATAAACTCCCCATAATAGCTGGTATTATCCATTTTATGCTGATCTACATCATAAATTTTGAGCACCGCAAATCCATCACGATGAGTCTTTTGAAATTTGATATTCTTCAATTCCTGCCACTGCCTCAACCCAGCCTGAATGACCTTCGGATGAAACCCATCGTATCTATAATAAACAACCAAATCCTTTTTTGATTCATGCAGAGCGTAAAAATATCCAGCCAAAACAATAAAAATTCCTATAAAGTATTTCATGCTTTAGTTTTCTAATAAGAATCCAGTAGAGGGTACAGATATTATTCATAATGTCAATATGTTCTGATTAATTTGACATTTAATAAAATGATATTTTAACCATTAATGTCCGCATTTTTACCACTCACCCCATACAAACGACCATTCGTTGAATTTGTAAAAACACGCCTTACACAGCACTCTTTGCAACCCACAGACGGCCTCGGTCGATGCCCTTCCGGCGAGCATTGATTGTATATAGTTCCCAAAGAATCTTAAAAACTTACAATCTTAGGCGTTAAAACTCAGGTTTCTGACACAATAAACTGCCATCAATGATTTTTAGAAAAATGAAAGGAAATGTTACCTACCCCGAATGTTTTTCCTTTAACAGGTTTAATCTTCATTTGAACGCCAGTCCACTTTCATTTCCTGCGCTACGAAGCGGCAGAACGCCGCGATGCCGCCACGCGTGGAAGCCTCCTCCAGTGCCGCCATGTATTCGGCTCGTCGGCTCACGCGAATGACCGTCCATCCGTAGCCCCCGGATGCCAGCATGGCATTCATCAGAAACCGTCCGAGACGGCCATTGCCATCCTGATACGGGTGAATGAAAACAAAAACAAAATGACCCAGCACGGCACGGACGCCCGGATGCTCCTCACCAGCCAAGGCCACAAAGAGCGCCTCCATCGCATCAGGCACGGCTTCGCGCGGCGGAGGCACATGCAGCGAGTGGCGGATGAATACCGACCTCTCCCGATAACCGGCGAGAGAGTAAGCCGGGATTGTTCCGGCATCCACATAAGGCTGATGAAGTTTCGCATACCAAGTTTGCAGATCCCTCTCGACGACCTGTCCCGGCCGCTCCCCATCGAAAATTCGACCAATGCTCCCCATCACGGCTTGGTGCGCAAGGAAGTAACCTTTCGCAGCCATGGCATCATGTTGCAGTCGGCCTTCATGCGTGTCTTGAGGGAAGCCTCCACTCCGGATTCTTTCGATTAACTCGGGCGTGACGGCGTAGCCTTCGATCGAGAGGGAATGGTAGGCGTCATTCTTATAAATATCGCCAGCTTTACGAAGGTAAGCTTCTTTAGACATCCGCTCGCCGGGCGGATGTGGAAAATTCTCGATCACGGCGCCCCGCATTTCCGACCAGAGCGCATGGACCCGTCCGGCATAGGGACTGCGGATCAGAATCTGAGAACCGATCAAGCCTCCGGAACTCTCAAATGGATTCTCAGGTTTTACGATCAACCTCCCGATGGAGAGGATTTCCACCACCCTCTGCGCCTTTTGTTCCTGACCAATAGCCTGCAAAGCACCGACTACGCGGTTGCCTGGCGCAGTTCTGCCAAATTCCAAAAGCCCCCTAGCGATCTCCTGCTCATCGGTAATACGGAGAAGGATTTCAGCGCTCGCCCGATCCTTTTCAAAAAAGGCCGGAGACACCCGAGCCAAAGCCATGCCCGGCGGCATCACATTCAATCCGCGAAATTTTATCAACTGGGCCGGCAACCTCGCTTCATCGCGATAGGTGAGGAGCGATGTGCCAAAAGCCAACTCGATCCTGTTGTTGCCGCCCTCGCGAGTGATAATGATTACCTGTGTCGGCGTGCGTGATCGCCCCGCCCACAAATCCAGCGAACACTCCGCGCTTACGCAGTAGTCCTTGCCGAAACGTGCTTCCAGATAGAATGCCAGAAACGCCCAAAAATTGCCGTGCCAGAGCGTCGTATCGCCCGCATCCACCCCTGGCGGAGCGAGTAAATACCAACCTTTCATGATTTCGATCAGGCAACCTGCTCTTGCGAGAAATTCACGCTGGCGTTGCGTCAGATCCTTGCCACGAACAACGCTCTCCTGGGCCACAGCGGTGGCCGCCTTTAAATGCTGGGCGAGTCGTTGATTGGGCGTCATATTGAAAAAACTCTTGTCTGGAATACACTATGTTTTCTTATTTGCAATACATAGTTTACTCTTGTTTGAACGTCACCTCGTCATTTTTCCATTTTGATACCAAAAGCTAATCAGTTACGGATTCTCGTTCTAATTGCACCACCCGTCACTTTGTAGCAACTGTCTGTGACTGCCGGGATTTTCCTTCCCCCGGGAACGCCGAGGTCCTCCTCGGCATTACGATCTTCCCAAGCGCTACCGCTCCCCATTCGTGAAAATTCGTGTTTTTCGTGGTTGATGAGCCTTAAATTCCCTCCACAATCAACTTGCCATCAATTGGTTTTAAGAAAATGAAAGAAAATGCACACTGACCCCGATTTCATCCGCGCACTTCCTGCTGTGCGAGCAGGTCGATGGAAACCTCCGCAGACTTCTCGCCGACTTCCGTGAGATACCGCAACCAGAGCACTTGTAGGCGCTTTTCGGGTATCGTTTGTGGGCGAAACTTCGGCAATTCCACAAAGACGAATTCCAACCCCTCGATCTGGCGGTCTGTATCAAGGGCGTGGACAATCCGATAGTGATGATACCACTCGGGACTGTCCTTGATGAATGTGTCATCGACGAGGTTGAGCGAATAGACAGGTTGAAGTAGGTGGTATTCCTGACCGATTTTCAGCTGCTTCACATAAGCTTTCGAGGCGTTAAAGAGAACCCGGTTCATGAAGCTATCGGTCCAGAGCATCTGCATCTCGACGATGAATTGGCGTTTTTTTTGGTCCACGCAGCGAACATCCACGATGCTGTTGCGTGTCTGCAGGACTTCGGGGACCAACTCGCTGGGAAGATACTCAAGTTCCTCAATCTGGGCGTCGGGTTCGAGGGGCAGCAGAGCGTTGAGAAAGCTCTTGAGAAGATGCGGATGCTGACCAAACACCTTATGAAAGGTGAAGTCGTTCTTGGGATCCAAGTAGCGCATGAGATGAAGTCTACACACAGGCTTTGGCCAGCGCAAGCCCTCTGGGCAAAGAAAATTCCCTTTGTGTCAAATTTGTCACGGAAGGCGGTATAATCTTAGACAGAATCGGAGAGTAGCGGAGAAAGACTGCTGAAAGCAGCCCGTAGGGTGAGCGGAAGCGATTCAATTAACGGGAATTGCGGCGGAGCCG
>CAMDOJ010000041.1 GCA_945903555.1 Chthoniobacter flavus | reverse complement strand
TTTCCAGTGCCTTTGAACTCCTCAAAAATGAGGTCATCCATGCGACTGTGCGTTTCGATGAGCGCTGTGCCAAGGATGGTGAGACTGCCGCCCTCTTCGGTGTTGCGAGCAGAACCAAAGAATTTTCTGGGCTTGGCTAGGGACTTGGCATCGACGCCACCGCTCATGGTGCGGCCTTTTCCCGACTGAAGATTATTGTAGGCCCGAGCCATGCGGGTGATCGAATCGAGGAGGATAATCACGTCGCGACCAAGCTCCACCAAGCGCTGGGCTCGATTTGCCACCGATTCGCAGATTTGGACGTGGCGGGCGACGGGTTCGTCAAATGTGGATGCGTAGATCTCGCAATCCAGTGCCCGTCGCATATCGGTGACTTCTTCTGGGCGTTCGTCCACGAGGAGCAGGATGAGAGCGGCATCGGGATGGTTGGTGCGAATGCTACGGGCGAGCGTCTGTAGCATGATGGTCTTGCCGGCGCGAGGAGCGGCTGCAATGAGCCCGCGTTGCCCCATGCCGATGGGAGTGATGAGATCCACTGCGCGGGCGGCCAATTCAGGTTCAGAGGGGGTCTCAAGAAAAATCCGGCGGTTGGGAAAGAGGGGGGTGAGCTTGTCAAACTCGGTTGGGGGTTTCCACTCTGAAGCGGGAATGCCTTCGATAAATAAAATCTCTTCCGCCATGAGTCCCTGCTCGCGACCTTGGGGAGGACGAACTTTACAAGTCAGCATGACGCCGGGTTGTAGCGAGTATTTTCGCATGAGTTGATTGGAGACGGTGACGTCGTCCGCACCGGGGCGAAGGTCGTAGGCGGTCCAGCGAAGGACACCGGCATCGGGGGTTTTTTCCAGAAGTGCGGTGCCAGTGGCTGTGCCGCCTTGGGAGAGTTGATAGCGGATCTGGTCGAGAATCAGCTGGCGTCTGGTGAGGTCGGGGCGAAGTCGCAAGCCGGTCTCCACCGCCATACGGAGAATCTCGCTAAGCTGGAGCTTTTGCAGATCATTGATGAGGAGAGGTGAGGGGGAGTCGGAAGTGGTGGGCGACATTGGAAAACGAAAAAAAATTTAAGCTTGGGAGCATTGAACGGCCAACCAAGCAGGGATTGGCATGAGTCCAAGGAATCTTGAGGTTTCATGCCGGGCTTAACGAGATCAAAAAAGACCCGCACCCAACTTGGCGAGTCCTGCAGCGTGCAGCAACTCAGTTTTTCTTATCAGGAAAATAGCCGGGGGCGTTGGAATCGGTCGCCTCTTTTTGAGTGGCTTTTTCTTTAGCTTGGGCTTCGTCGGCCTTTGCTTTTTCGGCGTAACCGGGAATAGTCTCCGAGGCAGGGTGGCGTTCGCAGCTGGTCTGAAACGGGATGATGGCCAAGGTAGCGAGGAGGGCGGATATCTGAAGTTTCATTGTTCGATGAGGTCGAGAGTGGCAAGAATGTTGCGTTTGCTGGCGGAGGCGTTGAGCAGAGTGCGGAGAGCACGTATTGTGCTTCCGCCCTTTCCGATGACTTTAGGGGCATCGGAGCTGCGAAGCGCTACATGGAAGGAAATGCGATCCGGCATTTCGTTCTTATGGATCACGACTTCATCGGGAAACTCCGCGATGGAGGTGATAACGTAGCGTAGGAATTCCTCCATGACCCTTGTCTGCTTAGGTTGCCAATTTTTTACGAGATTTATTGATGATGCTACCCACAGTTTGGCTTGGGCGTGCACCGCAGGAGATCCAGTATTCGGCGCGGTCTAGCTTGATGTTGAAATTCTCGCCTTCGACTTTTGGGTCATATTTGCCGATGATTTCGATGAATTTGCCGTCACGTGGGCTGCGCTGGTCGGCAACAACGATGGTGTAATACGGGTGATTTTTGGCGCCTTCGCGGCGGAGTCGGATTGCTACTGCCATAGTAATATCTTCTTAAGTTTAGGGCTTAAGGTGTCTTTTGAATTGAATTGGTTAGTTAATTTTTAGGTAGGCGGGCGAGGGAATCTATTCGTTAACAGAATCGGTTTTTTGAAACCTTTTCCGCTTAGAATTTGAATCCAGCGCCTGCTTTGGCCATGAGTTTTTTCATGGCTCCCATATTTTTCATCATCTTGCGCATCTGGTTGAAACGCAAGATTAAGTTGTTCACCTCGGTGACGCTTACGCCGCTGCCTCGGGAGATCCGCTGGCGCCGGCGTGCATTCAGAATATCTGGTTTTGCACGTTCGCGCGGAGTCATGGAGAGAATAATCGCCTCCACCCGTTTCAGTTGCTTTTCGTCGATCGAAGAATCTTTGATCTTATCCATTCCTGGGATCATGCCAAGAATATTTTCGAGGGGTCCCATCCGGCGGATCATTTTAAATTGTTGGAGAAAATCGGTGAGGTCGAATGTGGCGGTTCGGAGTTTTTCCTCCATGCGGCGAGCCTCGTCTTCGGAGATGGCTTCCGAGGCGCGTTCGACGAGGCTGACCACGTCGCCCATGCCAAGGATGCGGCCAGCGAGGCGGTCGGGATGAAAGGTCTCAAACTGGTCGATTTTTTCTCCGACGCCGGCGAATTTGATTGGGCGTCCGGTGACCGAGCGCAGGGAGAGGGCGGCGCCGCCACGGGCATCGCCATCGAGTTTCGTCAGGATGAGTCCAGTGAGACCGAGAGCGGCGTGGAAGTGCTCGGCCACGCTCACGGCTTGTTGGCCGGTGGCGGCATCGCAGACGAGGAGAACTTCCTGCGGTTGGAGAAAGTCGCGGAGGCGCTTGAGTTCTTCGATGAGCGGACCGTCAATTTCTTGGCGTCCGGCGGTGTCGAAGATTTGCACGTTGCCGCCGGTCGATTCGCACCATTCTAGGGCGCGCTTCGTCGAGCGGAGGATATCGGTCTCCCCCGCCTCAGGGCGAAAAACGGGAACCTCGATCTGGTCGGCGAGAACGGCAAGTTGGTCGATGGCGGCGGGTCGATGGAGATCACTTGCGATGAGGAGTGGCGCGAGACCTTGGGATTTCAAAAGCCGTGCAAGCTTCGCTGAGGACGTTGTTTTTCCCGCGCCATTCAAGCCCACAATGAGGATGCGGGAATTTTTCGAGAGATCGAGCGGGGCTGTGTCTCCGCCGAGAAGGGCGCAGAGTTCCTCATGGAAAATTTTGACGATTTGTTGGCCCGGGGTGACGCTTCGGAGCACCTGCTCGCCAAGGGCTTTTTCTTTCACTTTAGCGATGAAATCTTTCGCCACCTGAAAATGGACATCGGCGTCTAGGAGGGCCATGCGGACTTCTTTGAGCGCGTCGGTGACATTGGCTTCCGAGATTTTGCCCTGTCCGCGAAGGTTTTTGAAGGCGTCCTGAAGTTTATCTGAGAGTCGGGCAAACATGTCGTGGGTAATCTAGGTGGCCCGTCCTGCTTGGAAAGGGGTTTTTTGTGGTTTGGCGATCCGCGTGGAAAAGACGAGCGGGCTTCTCAATGCCCGTGACGCTCATGCCACTTGAGTCGGTAGTCACGCATATAGTCCACGATGCGATTACGGATGCTGAAAACGAGGCGGCGCGCATGGTTAGCTCGTCTGCGGTCGAGTTGGCCTGAATCAGCCAACTTTTGGGCGGACTCGAGGGATTCGTTCGCGGATTTGAGGGAGCGCTTGAGGTAGGCGATCGTCATGCCGATTTCGGAATTTTCGGTACCACAAAGAGCGGCTGCGAGCTTAGCGCCACATACGGCGGATCGCGTGGCGAAGCGGACGGCCTCGGGGTTCTCCCGAAGATCCGCGCGTTTGTTGAAAAGGTTGTTCACCCAGCGGTGGAGACGGAGCGTATCTTCGTAAACAGGAGATTGGGTGAACTCCTCAAACTCGTCTTCGTAATCCTCTTCCTCCTCCTCCGTTTCGCCGACGAGAAGCTCTGTGGCCTCGGCCAAAAAATCTTCCACTTCTTCTTGGTCCTCTTGGGCCGATGCAAAAACATCCCAGCCCATTTCTTCGGCGATGATGTCGTCGCGATCTGGGTCATCGTGGTATTTCTCAAGCAATTGAAAATACTTTTCTGTATTGCGATCCTGCTGCTGGAGGAAGCGCTCCCAGACGTATTCGTCCCAAATTTCTTCGGGCGGAAAATCGTTTTTATCAGACATTACTAAAACCGCTAATTCAAGAAGGGCTTTTCTGCAACGGATTTTTCGACTTGGAGTCGAAGTTGGCCACAGGCCGCAGCGATATCGTGACCCTTTTCACGGCGGAGTGTGGCTTCCGCGCCTGCCTGTCGAAGGACGGAGAGGAAGGCGTCTTGGCTATCCTCTTCAGGTCGGATCCAAGGCAGACCATCGACGACATTGTAAGGGATCAAGTTGACTTTGGCTCCCACGCGGCGGGCTTGCTTTGCCAACAGTCGCGCTTGCTCCAAGGAGTCATTGACGTCACGGATGAGAATATACTCAAAGGTGATGCGTTGTTTTTTGATGCGCACGTAATCTTCGCAAGCGGCCAGTAACTCCTCGACAGGATATTTTTTATTAACCGGCATGATTGTGTTGCGGACTTCATCAGTGGCACCGTGGAAGGAAATGGCGAGTCGAACCTGGAGCGGTTGTGAAGCGAGCTTGCGGATTTGCGGGACGAGTCCTGATGTCGAGACCGTCATGTGGCGGGCGCCGAGGCCTACTCCCCAAGGGGCATTGAGAATGCTGATGGCGCGAAGAAGATTGTCGTAGTTGGCCATCGGTTCGCCCATGCCCATAAAGACGATGTTGTTGATCTTTTCGCCAGAAATGGCCTCGACTTGCAGAAATTGATCGACGATCTCGCCAGCCAGGAGGTTGCGTTTCCAACCATCTAGGCCGCTGGCGCAGAATTTGCATCCATAGGCGCATCCAACTTGGCTGGATATACAGATCGTTCGTCGATCCGAAGCTTCGCCGTATAGGGCAGGGGAGGCCGGAATGAGTACGGTCTCGATCATTTGGCCATCGGGAAGACGGAATAGAAACTTGCGAGTGGTATCCTTCGAGCCTGTTTCGCGGATTTTTTCCAAATGTGTGGCGGGGAATTCCTGCTTAAGGGCATCTCTGAGCGGTGCCGGAAGATTGGACATGTCGTCCCAGTCGAGTACGCGGCGTTTATAAATCCAATCGAGCACCTGTCCGGCGCGGTAGGCGGGTTGGCCCATAGCAGTCATCCAGGTTTCCCAATCCTCTTTTGTCAATGCTAGAGCGTCCACCTAACCATCAAAGCACACACTGAGATGAAGGCAAGAGTCGCCGTGAGTCGGTCGCTCAATTCCGGCGCGACCATCTGTCGCGATCCGAGAAAAGAATGCATTCACCGTCGATCGGAAGAGGCGTAAATATGGGAAGCGAAAATCTGGTGACTTCGGGTGGTCGCATAATCAAGGAAATCCAATCGCTGTAAGCGCCTTTGTAAACCTCCGAGAACAGAGCGCTGTCGCCTGTGAGGGGCGTCAGATAAAGGCCATTGAGAGATTTTCCGAGCAACCGGTAATCGCTGATGCGATTGAATTGTTTGATTGTCTTCGGGAGGAGGAGGGCTTGGCGTTGAGCATACCAAGAGACGGCCCAAGGCATATCTGTGCAGATGGCTTCATTTTCCTCAAACCAATCTCCCAATACGGCGATGAATGGGGGAACATAGGGAGGCCACTGGATGGCACGTTCCGGCGCCGACATTAATGTGTTGATGAGCGGTAGAGCGCAAAGGAGAAGAATGAAGGCGATAAAAACGGATTTCATTTTGTGGCTATGCACATCCAGTCGTGACCACAGAACCATCAGAAAGGCGAAGCCGTAAAAGAGAAATAAAGGCACAAATAGGACGTGCAATTGATTGGGGGAAACGGATTCGCTGACGCCGCACAGGCCCATTCCGAGGACTGCTCCGCTCCACATGAGAAGAACTCCGGGGCGAAATGTAGCGGCATTCGAGAGCTTGAACCGGTGCAGGAGTGCCGTGAAAAACATCAAGGCAATCACATTGATGCCAAGGAGCGAAAAAATATGTCCGGCTTGGTAAGTAAGCGCCGAGGCGAGGCGTTTGCATGTGGCAACGGCAGAGAACAAGGGCGGGCCGGTCAGCGAGCGCATGTATTCGGTTTCAGCTGTTCCCGGTTGGGTGATCCACTCATATCCGGCCAAGCCGATCGGATTTCCAGAAATATGGTGGTTGCGGGCCAGCCACGGCCCCACGACGAAAAGGAATCCAGCCAGAGCGATGAGCGTGGCTAGGCCCTTGCGAGGAAATTGAAGGGACGCAAAAATCACCCATCCTAGAAAAATCCAAAGTGCCGACCAGTGAGCAAGGGTGAGAAGCCCAAAAAGGAGAGCGGCCGCGAAGATTTGCCAAAGAGGGGATGTGCCCAAGTCGCGGTTTTCCATGGCCCGCAACGTGAGCCAAGTTGTGCATGCGAAAAGAAAAAGCATCAGCATCTGCGGAAGTCCGGAAAGCGAGAACTGCCACATCATGTCGGTCATCAGAAGTCCTGCACAACCAATGAATGCGGTTTTTTTATCGAATAAAATCGTGCCCACAAAATACCAAACTATTACGGAAAAAAGGAAAAATAGAATCGCCGTAGCTGCGATCACGCGGTCGCCAATGTAAACGATATCCAACGGAGTGAGATTCCATTCGGATTCGACTAATTTTAATGGCAGGGCGTTGACGAGAGGGTTAAGCGGGTTTTGAAGGAGTTCCGGAAAGTGATGACTTGGGATGGGCTTGCCTGCTTGCTCGAGTTGCCAGATCGCGAGAGGGCGGATGTATTGGGTTGTGTAGCCGTTCCCTTTTGCGATCTCACGCGAGATCTGAGCCTGATCCATCGCGGTGGATATCGAGAATCCGCGGAATTGGATAAAAAGATAAACGAATGCCAAGGCGAAAGCGAGAACGGCAACGGTCGGCACTCGCCAATCAATGACGTGTCCTGCACTGGGTGAGGCGAGCGGGGGGGCAGGAATCCCTTTCGGTGGTTTTTTCATTCGGGATTTACTATTTTTCTGCTCGTTTAAGAATATTCATTTCATTGAGGCGACGATGAAGTGTGCGGCGACTGATGCCGAGTTTTTCGGCGGCCTCACTGCGGTTGCCCGCACAGCTTTCAAGCGCCTTCAGGATGAGATTTGTTTCCGTGTCGCGGAGATTCAATCCCGAGAGAGCGGGTGTGGCGCTTGGCGAAACGTTTCCCCGAAGCGAGGATGGTAAGTCTCGAAGGCCGATCTGCCCGCTTGTGGACATGACCACTCCGTGCTCGATGGCGGTTCGCAATTCCCGCACATTGCCCGGCCAATCGTAATCAAGAATCCGAATCATTGCCTCTGGAGTGAGATCACGGTGGGGTTTGAAATTTTCTAATGCCGATTCCTTGAGAAAGGATTCTGTCAGCATGGGGATATCCACCTTCCGGTCGCGAAGGGGCGGCATGGTGAGGGGAACTACGTGAAGGCGGAAAAAAAGGTCCTCGCGGAATTTGCCCGCTGCGACGAGTTGAGCCAGATCTTTGTTGGTTGCGGCAATGAGCCTCACGTCGGTAGAGATGGTCTCCCCGCCGCCCACACGTTCAAAAGTGCGCTCGCCAAGAACGCGTAGGATTTTCACCTGCGTGCTGAGATCGATTTCGCCGATTTCATCTAGAAAGAGGGTGCCGCCTGCGGCTTGCTCAAAGCGCCCGATTCGGCGCTCGTGGGCACCTGTGAAGGCACCCTTCTCATGACCAAAAAGCTCACTCGAGAGCAACTCGGGAGACAGCGCCGCGCAATGAACGGCAACAAATTTTTCTTTCGCCCGCTGGCTCAAATGGTGGATGGCGTGAGCTGCCAGTTCCTTGCCAGTTCCGCTTTCACCTTGGATGAGCACAGTGGCCCGAGAGGGAGCGACCTGTTTGATTGTTTCAAAGACCTCCGTCATTCCCGGCGAGTGCCCGATCATTCCCTCGATCTTGAATTGGCGTTCCACTTTGGATCGCAATTCTTGGTTCTCGCGAGATGTGTTTCTTTCTCGAATAGCTCTCTTGATGAGCATTTCAAGGCGGTCGATATTCACCGGCTTTGTGACAAAATCATACGCGCCATACTTCATCGCCTCGACGGCGGTATCTACCGATCCATACGCGGTCATCATGATACAGATGGGCGGGTTCGGGTTCTTCATGACTGATTGAATGAGGGACATGCCATCAGCACCGCCGAGTTTGAGGTCGGTGAGAATGACATCTGCAGGCATGCTCTCGATGGTTTGCAGTGCACCATCTACTCCTGCTGCCACGTAAACCTCAAATGAATCCGAGAGCGCGTTACGCAATCCATCGCGCGTGTTTTTCTCATCATCGACAATTAGCAATATGGGAGACATCCGATGTCAGTAAATCAAATCCCGTGGCAGCATCAACACTGCTTTGGTTGATTTTAAATAAGGGGGGAGCAAAATCCCGCTGAGCAGAGCGGGGTTGTCACACTGTCGTGCTGTTGAGATAGTCGGAGCTATGCAGGTTTTTATTCGCGTTTTTCCATATGTGCGGCGGTATCCATTATTGGCATTTGCCACGCTGTTTTGTGCCTTGTTGGGGACATTGATGGTCGTGGTCTTTCCGGTGGTGACGCAACAGATCGTCGATCAGGTGGTAGGAAACAATCGTCCGGAATTGCTCTTACCGCTGGTCGGGCTTGGACTCGCTGCCTTTTTCGCCCAAAACCTCCTCAACGCCCTACGTATTATTTTCAATAATCACTTTGAGCAGCATGTGATCTTTGACTTGCGGAGCGAGTTGTACGCGCACATTCAAAAGTTGCCTCTCCATTGGTTCGATAACCGCGCTACCGGTGACATCATGACCCGATTGATCGAGGATGTCACAAGCGTCGAGCGGGTCTTGATCGATGGCATTGAGCAGGGAACGGTGGCCGTCCTCCAAATCTTGATCGTCAGTGCGCTCATGGTGACTTACAACCCGATGCTGACTCTGGCCGCGCTGGCGCCAATTCCTCTCTTGGCGGCGGGGGCACTTGCCTACACGCTTACAGCGCGCGCGCGATACCGATCTCAGCGAAAAGCAGTATCAGAGCTCAACTCACTTCTTCACGACAACATTGCCGGTATTCGCCAGATCAAGACCTACACGAGCGAGGAACGAGAACACATCCGCTTCGATGCGTGCAGCAACAAAGTACGAAAGGAAACTCTTACCGTGATGCGGGCTTGGGCATTCTATCAGCCAGGGATGGAGTTTTTGTCTTCGGCGGGGTTGTTAATGGTGGCTGGCTTTGGAACGGCTCAAGTATTGGGTGGGGGAATGGGGATTGGTGCTCTGGTCGCGTTTTTTGTGCTCGTTCGTTATCTTTATGAGCCCGTCGGTCGTTTACACCAACTCAATCAAATTTTCCAGTCCGGTCGTGCTGCGGGGGATCGGGTCTTCGAGATCATGGATGCCGATCCCGAGGGAGACGAGGGATCTGGTGCGCTTTGCCAGACGATTCACGGGCATGTTGTTTATCAGAATGTGAGTTTTTCCTATGACCCAAAGCTCCCTGTTCTTGATGATATTCAAATCGAGGTTCCCGTTGGATCGATGGTTGCTTTGGTCGGGCCAACGGGTGCTGGGAAATCCACAATTGTAAACCTTCTCGTCCGTTTTTATGAATTCACCAGTGGTAGTATTACGATTGATGGCGTTCCTTTGAGGGAGATGTCGCGTCGGCATTTGAGGCACAATATTGCCGTGGTCACGCAGGAGAGTTTCTTATTTAACGGCACCACGGCAGAAAATCTGCGAATCGGAAAACCCGATGCTTCCGAGGACGAAATGTGGGAGGCTCTTCGCACGGCGAATGCGGTGGATTTCATTCGACGCCTACCCAAGGGCCTGCATAGCGCGCTTGGCGAACGTGGAGTGAAGCTCAGCGTCGGCGAGAAGCAGAGGATATCCATCGCACGAGCCCTTCTTAAAAATCCTCCAATCTTAATCTTGGACGAGGCCACCGCGAGTGTGGATACATCGACTGAGAAGCTCATTCAAGAAGCCTTGGATCATCTGATGGAAAAGCGGACGAGCTTTGTGATTGCTCACCGGCTTTCGACGGTGCGACATGCCGACCAGATTCTGGTTTTGGAGCACGGACGTATCACTGAGCGTGGACGCCACGAAGAGCTTCTCTCTCAAGGGGGGCTTTACGCCAAACTCTGCCGGAGCAGTCTCATTGAGAAATGAGAAGCTTGGCCGACTTCGGAGAATAATCTCGGAGACCTAAACAAAGAGCACTTTACAAAAAAGCCTCACGAGGTAGATTGTTACTAGCTTTAAACCTGTTCCACCCCAGACAACAAGATGGTTCCTGAAACTCTTCCAGCACCGGATCAAATCGCAGATATCTTAAGGCCAAAGGCCCTCTTTCCTCGAAGGTTGAAGGTAGTGAAAGGGTCTACAAGGGAGAGATTGTTGATGCTCGTTT
Organism: Chthoniobacter flavus; assembly: GCA_945903555.1. Classification (GTDB taxonomy): domain Bacteria; phylum Verrucomicrobiota; class Verrucomicrobiia; order Chthoniobacterales; family Terrimicrobiaceae; genus UBA967. Next base: position 1,402 of record CAMDOJ010000041.1, on the reverse strand, counting down.
TGCTTGTCTTGGATTGCGTAATGTGGCTTGGCATGTATCTGGGCATCACTAATTTAACTGGTGAGTTTAACCGTTACGAGTGGGCCGACCTTATACTCCCGCTGTTAGTTTCCGTGGTTACCTTGAGCTTAATCGGGGCCTACGACCCTCGGTCGGAAATGAAATCTTTGGGGTATTCGAGCGAGCACCTGATCGCTTGCCTGATTTCCTTTCTGGCATCAGCTTTTGCCGTTTATGTTGTGGCCTCGTTTGGTGGTAATATTGCCTCCTCTCGCGCGATTTTTGGTTTTTCGTTTCTGGGATTCTCGATTTTCTCTCTTTTACAGAGACGACTTTTGTATTCCACCGCCATGGGATCTAGGTCGAGACGACGTCTTCTTGTGATCAGTGATCCTGAATCCGCAGAGAGGTTTTACAAAAATTACACAGCCAACAAGCTAAAGCACGAATTGCACTTTTTTGCGACTTGTGAATCGGCGCTGGGAACACATGTCGCTGGCCCGGGGTCGCCGGTCTTCGAGTCGCTCGCCGCGGACGTGCTCAAAATTTTGGAAAATAACATCCACCTCGAACACGAAGGTATCCTTTTGGCATGCTCCACAGAAAGTATCCCAAATGAAATCCTAACATCGCTGGTGGCTGTTCACTTCCAAGAACTTCCGGTTTATACGATGCACTCGTTTTATGAGACATATTGGCAGAAAATGCCACCCGACTTGTTAAGCCGCACATGGCCGTTGGACTCGGGCTTTCAACTCGTACAGCATTCCCCCTTTGCCTCACTCAAGCGTGTTTTCGATTTATTTATTTCCGCGCTTTCGCTTCTGCTTCTTTCCCCTGTGATGGCTCTGGTGGCCTTATTGATCAAACTCGAGCGCCGGGGCCCAGTCATTTTCAGCCAGACACGAACCGGTCAGCATGGAGGTCTCTTCACTCTTTACAAATTCCGAACGATGGATGTGGGGAGTGAATTTAAAGGCCTTTATACGGTCGAGGGAGATCCGCGTGTGACGAGACTTGGAAACTGGTTGCGCGTTTCCCGTCTCGACGAGTTGCCTCAGCTTTGGAACGTGCTTCGCGGCGAAATGAGTCTCATCGGACCACGTGCGGAGTGGATCAAATGTGTGGAGCGTTACGAGCTCGCCATTCCCTACTACCACTTTCGTCATTTGGTGAGACCGGGCATCACAGGTTGGGCCCAAGTCAACTATCCTTATGGTGCCAGCATTGAGGATACCATGGAGAAACTGATGTATGACCTTTACTACATTCGGCATTTTTCCCTCGTGTTGGATGCCACCGTGGTTCTGAAAACATTGCATGTCATGTTTTTTGGTAAAGGGAGGTAGGGCGGTCGCGCGTCTTGGAGATCCTACGTGAATAGATTTACTATCGACGCGGT
>CAMDOJ010000040.1 GCA_945903555.1 Chthoniobacter flavus | reverse complement strand
CTCTTCGGCGTCATCTTGGGCGGCCGTCTCGGATACATGCTTTTTTACGATTGGACGAATTTCATCCAAGATCCGTTAGTTTTTTTCAAGTTCTGGGATGGCGGCATGTCGAGCCATGGTGGGATCCTCGGGGTTGCGATATTCACTTTCATCTATGCCAGACGAAAAAAAATCCCGTGGCTGAATGTGGGTGATAGTATTGTGGTATCCACTCCAATCGGGCTTTTTCTCGGGAGGTGTGCGAACTTCATCAACGGCGAACTCTACGGGAGACCCACGACCGTTCCCTGGGCTGTGCAATTTCCCAAAGATCTCTACTACGCCGCGCCCGAAACGGCGCACGCACTCATCACGCAAACCAGCGATATCAATCCCGATTGGAATACCATTGGCACGGTACTTGATCACGTAGGAGGTTCAGCTGATTTGCATCGCATTCTGGGGGAAATCCTGACGCCACGCCATCCCTCCCAAATCTATGAAGGCATCCTCGAAGGCTGTTTGTTATTTACATTGATGTGGATTCTTCGCACCCGATTCCGGCTTCCGAACGGGGTCCTGACGGGCGTGTTTTTTATTGCTTACGCCCTACTTCGCATCGCGGGTGAGATGTTCCGCGAACCCGATGCACCGCTGACCGCAGGGCTCACAAGGGGGCAGTTCCTTTCTCTTTTCATGGTCTTGATGGGGCTCGGCTTTCTTGCTGGCTCGAAGTGTGCTAGCACATGGGCGCCGAAATTTCGCTCATGAGTAAAAAATGGACTTTCCGCCTTGCTCTCGCATTGCCACTCGTGATTGGCGCGGTGCTGCTTTTGCGTATTCCAAGTTTCCACTCCTTGCCCCATCCCGCCAAAGATTTCGAGCAAGCGCAGGTTCTTTTTGAAAACCTTCGTCGCACGGAATCAATCCTTCCGCTCAGTCCAGAAGGGGCTAGTCGGATGTTGGACCACGGCACAAAAACTCCGCGCGCGTTTGTGCTCTTGCACGGGATCACCAATTGCCCAGAACAATTTCTGTCACTCGCCCGCATCCTCCATGCCCAAGGTGCCAATGTCATCATCCCCCGTGCCCGCTACGCGGGATTTGCGGATGTGCTTAATTCCGTCCAAGGAAACCAAAGCGGACAGGATCTCTTGGATCAAGCATCGGTGGGATTGGACATCGCCGCTGGCCTTGGAGATCGCGTGAGTTTAGTCTGTCTATCCGGCAGCGCGGTTGCCGGAACTTGGATGACACAGCATCGTGATGGCGTGGACGAGATGCTACTCCTCGCTCCTTTTTTCAGTTTGGACGGCGTGCCCCTACCCTTGAACGATGCACTGGCTGCGGTGCTTTCAGTGATTCCGAATTTTTATCTTTGGTGGGACTCAGAAAAAAAAGAAACCCTCTCAGGTCCGAAATACGCGTATCCGAGATTCGGCACCTGGTGCATAGCAAGCACGATGCAGGTCTCACGAAACGTTCGCAAAAACCTCTTCGAGCTGCCCATGCGCATACGGAAAATCCACTTCCTCATCACGGCGACGGATGACGCTACTAACAACCCGCTCACACAAAAAATTGCCGCAACCTTGGCCAAGAGCAACCCAACATTCGTCACGATCGAGGAATTTCCAGCCAAGTTGAAAATTCCCCACGACATGGTCGATCCATCTCAACCCAATGCAAACACCGAGATTGTCTACAAAAAAATCCTCGAACTCCTCGATATGAACGGCCCCTCGAAAGCCGATTAATGGATTTTTGCTGGAAAGAAGCTCACTGCGGGCTCATTGTAGATTCATGCAGATACACATCACCCCGCGTAACCTAACCCTCACTGGTGCCATCTATGAATTTGTGGCCGAAAAAATCAGCCACCTTGAAGGTCATGGTGAACAACTCATCGCCGCGCACATTGTTTTGCTTCACAATCACGATAGGAAAAAGCCTTATTGCGTGAAAGTCCACCTTGCCCTCGCTGGGCCTGATATCCATGCGGAAGATGCGGAGGCCGATCTTTATGTGGCCATCGACAAAGTCGTCGACAAACTTTCTCGCCAAATCAGCAAGCTCAAAACTCGCAAAAAAGATCACGACAAACACCGCACTCAGCAGAAGCGCGAAGCGGTCAAGCGCGGATTCGCGCGCCCCTAATGCCCAGTGGAAGACTACAAGGTCAAGCTTGAGGTTTTTGAAGGTCCGCTCGACTTGTTGCTCTACCTCATCAAACGCGATGAGGTGGACATCTATGATATTTCGATCGAGCGAATCACCAAACAATACCTCAGCTACCTTGATGCCTTTCAGGTTTTAAATATCGAGCTTGCGGGGGAGTTTATCGTCATGGCGGCGAATCTCCTCTACATCAAAAGTCGCACTCTGCTGCCAGTAGAACAGCAGATGGCCGAAGAGGACGCGGAAGAGGATGATCCCCGCTGGGAACTCATTCGCCAACTGATCGAGTATAAAAAGTTCAAAGAAGCCGCATCGCTAATGAGGGATCAAGAAGCGATGCAGGAAAACCTTTTCGCCCGTGTGCCTGTGACGCCAGATCTGGCACCATCCGAGAATCTCCTTGTCGATGAAGTTGGGATTTTTGACCTCATCCACGCTTTTCAAAAAATCCTCAAACGATTGGAGAAAAAGCCGGAAGACCTCCGAGAGATTTTTGCAGAAAATTTCACGGTCTCCGATAAGATCGACCACGTCTTACGTCTCACCTCGAGCGGAGTTCCTATTCGCTTTGAAGAACTTTTTGCCGATGCCGCCGGCCGCACAGAAATCGTGGTCACCTTCCTCGCCATGCTTGAGCTAATCCGCCTCAAGCAACTGCGCGTCCGCCAAGAATCGTTGTGCGCCGAAATCTGGATCGACCGCGTCGGCATCATAGAACCCATTTTACTATGAGCGAAGAACCCGCATTCCCATTGCATCGCATCGTTGAGTCCCTTCTTTTTGCTTCCCAAAAACCCATTTCGGCTAAGGAACTCGCCTCCATATTCAAGGGAGCGGCAGAAGCTGCCAAAGACAACCCATCCATCGCCTGCTATGCCAAAGTCAATCGCGACCAAATGCAGGACGCTATCCAGCAACTGGACAAAGAATACGCTGAAACCGGACGCTCGTTTGAAGTGCGTGAAAGTGCCGCTGGATGGCAACTCGTCACAAAGGCCGACTTCTCGCCTTGGTTGCGCCAACTCTTTCCCGAAAATCGCCAAGCCCGCATGAGTGCACCCGCGATGGAAACCCTCGCTATCATCGCGTATCGCCAACCAATCACCCGCGCTGATCTGGAAGCCGTTCGCGGCGTGGCGGTGGATGGTGTGATGCAGACCATTCTGGATCGCGGACTCATCCGCATCGCGGGACGTTCTGACATTCCCGGTCGTCCCCTTCTTTACGAGACAACGCAGCATTTCATGGAGCATTTCGGGCTGAAAACGCTCGATGATCTTCCTAATGCCTCAGAGCTCCGCAAAATCCCATTACCCAAAGCGGAAGCTCCCACCCCCGCAAAAACGGTGGAACCCGCCGCTGAACTGCCCGCCGCTGAACCTGCTCTTGCAAATTCTGCGTCTGCCGAAATCACCTCCGACGAGAAAGAAGATGGTCAAGATGCGGTAGCCTTCGTTTTCGAAGAAACCGGCAAGCCATTTGAGCGCTCGGAACCCGATCCCCAATCATGAATGACATTGCCGGACTTCGAGACAAGATCGATGCGATAGACACAGATTTGCTACGACTCCTCAATGAGCGTGCTGTCCTCGCCAAGGACATCGGAGCCATTAAAAACCTCCAATCTCTGCCAATCTACTCGCCCGTAAGGGAAATGAAGCTTCTTCGAAGCCTTGTCGAAAGGAGTGATGGCCCGCTGACCCGCGAGGCGATCCATGCGATCTACCGAGAGATTATGTCTGCCTCCATCGCCTTGGAGAAAGATGTTGCGATCGCCTGCCCGGGACCGATTGGCAGCACTCCCCATCGCGTAGCATTAGCCAAGTTTGGCTCCAGCGTTCGATATCTTTGTGCTGACTCGATCTTCCAAGTTTTTGAGGATGTGGTGACCGGCCGAGCGGACTGCGGGGTCGTTCCGCTTGAAGATCCGGGTCATGGATTTTTAAATGCAACCTTGGATGAACTCGCCCACACAAACCTATCGATTTGCGCCGAGATCTCACCCGACACCAACGCGACGGATAAAACCTCAGAGGGTCGCTACATTATTATCGGCTCCCAAATCAACACCCCATCTGGCAATGACCAAACAATGGTCCTGCTTCGAATTGAGAACAAGCCTGGTTCCCTCGTATCTGCTCTAGAGCCGTTCAAGCAAATGCATATCAACCTCACTCACTTCGCCACGAGGTCAGCTCGCGTGGCAGATGAAACTCTTTTTTTTGTGCAAATCGACGGCCATAAAAGCGATCTTCAAATCCCAGAACTCCTCGAGGCCCTTGCTAAAAATTGCCGCGAGTTGAGGATTCTAGGTAGCTACCCGAAGCCACTTCTTTGAAGACGATCCTCGATACAATCCTAGCTGACGTGCGCGAGGAGGTCGCCGCCGCCAAGTCAGCGAAACCCCTACGCGAAATCCAAGCGATGCTCGCCGATGCACCGCCTACTCGGGATTTTGCTACCGCACTGAGTGCCGGATTTTGCCTCATTGCCGAGATTAAGCGGCGTTCTCCAAGCGTCGGTCCCATGCGCGAAGAAAATGTGAACGATGCCGCCGCCGCCTACTCCGCATCTCCGATTGTGAAAGCCGTCTCGATTCTCACCAATCAACGCCACTTCGGCATGAACATCCACGATCTTTCGGCCATCCGCGCGGGTATCCCCCACCCTGTTTTACGGAAGGATTTTTTTGTGGACGAATACCAGATCCACGAGGCTCGTGCCTATGGAGCTGATGCCATTTTGCTGATGGCTAATGTCCTCGATGCTGAAAAGTTGGCCTCCTTCCACACCCTTGCACTTGAACTTGGGATGGAATGCCTCTTTGAAGTTCATACACTAGATGAAATCGCCACCCTCCCGCCTAACGCCCGCGTTGTCGGAATCAATAGCCGTAAATTCAAAAGCGAAACGGGATTTGCCGGCTTGGATGGATCTTCAGAGAAAGATTTCAGTCTTGAAATGTCTGCTTTCGAACTTGTGAGTCACTTACCTAATGGTGCGATCCGCATCGCCGAGAGCGGCATCTCACCCGCAAATCTAGCGACGGTTGCAAAGAAGTTTGAAGCGGCCCTTGTTGGCACATCACTCTTGCGTGACCCACGTGGAATCCGCAAATGCCTCGCTGATTTTGAGTCCGCGATCGCTTGTTAACCGTAAAAGAAACCGATGAGCTCCAAAAAACCACCCCGCCGATTCGATGGCCGTATCCTTGGACTAGGACTTCTTCTCCTCTGCGCCGTTGCATTTTCTGGTACCGTTTGGAACTACTGGCGCAACAATCCCTTGACCCTCGAGGCCACACTACAAACATCCGGCGACACCCCCGTAGTGAAGGCGAGGTTCGCCCGCACAGCTAACATTCATGAGGGTCAGCGCGTGGTTGTCCAAATCGCAGGTGACAACCAAATCTCTCGAGCAGGCGTTGTGACAGAGATCAATCAAGAGAGTTGGACACTCATCCGCATCGAGTCACCCGTGACTGTAAAGCCGGGATCATCCGCCAGTGTCAGCATTGACGGAACAGTCGGCCCGTAAGGGTTTTTAGAAAAAGTCGAGTCTTTTTTCGTCTGTCGAAAATTTTTAAAAAAACTGATTGTGAATTTGTAAATGTGCAAGATATGGTCTTCGCCCACTTAACTACCTAACATTTATGGCAAACCTAACTAAACGAGATCTGGTAATGCAGATCAGCAAATCCACTGGCATCACTCAACAAGAAGTCTTCGAAGTCATTCAACAAACATTGGACGGCATCACCGAGGCACTTGCCACTGGTCGTGATGTGGAACTCCGCAACTTCGGTGTCTTTGAAGTTCGCCTCACGAAATCCCGTGTTGGTCGCAACCCAAACAAGCCAGAAAACGACGTAGTCATCCCTGCCCGCGCGACCGTGAAATTCAAATCCGGCAAAATCATGCGTCAGCGCGTTCTTCTGCGCACTGATGAGCTCCGTGGACAAGGCAACGCAGTCGCGACAGCCTGAAGCCACTAACCGACTCACGGATGCAATCCATCCGTATTCGAGGAGCTAGGCAGAATAACCTGCGAGGCATTGACCTCGACCTCCCTCTTGGTGAGCTGATTGTTGTCACCGGACCAAGTGGGAGTGGGAAATCTAGCCTAGCCTTCGATACCATTTACGCCGAAGGACAAAGGCGGTATGTAGAGACTTTTAGTCCTTACACCCGCCAGTTCCTTGAGCGGATGGATAAGCCCCTTGCTGACTCGATCGAAGGCATCCCCCCTGCCATTGCGATCGAGCAGGCAAACAATGTCCGCACGACACGTTCGACCGTTGGGACGATCACGGAGATTAATGATTACTTAAAACTCCTTTTCCCTCGTGTGGCTAAAGGATTTTGCCCAAGCTGTGAGCGCGAAATCGCCCAAGGCACCTCGGGCTCGATCCTCCGCGAGATCGTGTCCCAGTTTGAAGGCAAGCAGGTTCTTATCACCTTTGGCGTTAACGTGCCAGAGGACTCAAAGCCGGCTGATTTCTTTGATTTTCTTCAGCAACAAGGTTATCTACGTGTTTATCTGAGCGGAAAAATCCACCGCACAGACGAACCTCCCACAGTCAAGCGCCTGCCATCCACCTTGCAAGTGATCCAAGATCGCTTGGATATCTCCTCCACGGAAGCGGCCAGACTTTCCGAGGCAATTGAGTTTGCTCTCCGACTAGGCACAGACAAACTCAACATCATCGATCCTGAGAGCGGTAAATTGCATCCATTTTCATCAGGTTGGCATTGCGCCCACTGCGATGAAGATATTCGCCCCCCCTCGCCTAGTTTATTTAGTTTTAATAGCGCTCTCGGTGCCTGCCCGGCCTGTAAAGGCTTCGGCCGCATCATTGGCATCGACTTCCAGCGCGTCATGCCGGACAAGTCGCTATCCATTTTAGACGGAGTCGTTCGCCCCTTCCAATCCGGCCAATCGGCGGAATGCCAAGACGACTTGCTTCGCCACGCCCGCAAGCGGGGCTTGGACATCAATAAGCCATTTGAAAAGTTGTCACGTGCGGCCCAGCAATGGATCATCGACGGCGACGAGGGGCTCGACCCCAAGGAAGCATGGGGTTCTGGACAATGGTATGGCGTGAAAGGGTATTTTGCTTGGCTGGAGAGCAAGTCCTACAAAATGCACATTCGGGTGCTCCTAAGTCGCTACCGGAGTTACCAACCCTGCGATAGTTGCCATGGCGGTCGCTTCCAGCCAGAAACCCTGAATTACCGCATCGATCCTCCGGGATTGACCATTGCCCAACTCGCGGCAGTTCCCCTTTCCCAACTTGGGCCTTTGCTTGAAAAATTAGAACTCCCGCCCGCAGACAACAGCGCGAAGTTGGTTCACGCCCAAGTGCTGGCCAGGGTCAACTACCTTCGCAAAGTCGGACTCGGCTACCTCACTCTCAATCGCCCGACTCGTTCCCTCTCTGGTGGTGAAATCCAAAGGGTGAACCTCACGACCTGCCTTGGAGCCTCTCTTGTTAACACACTTTTTGTTTTAGATGAACCCAGTGTGGGTCTACATCCCCGCGATACCGGTCGCCTCATAGAAGTCCTTGAAGGCCTGCGCGACAAGGGCAACACCCTCCTTGTTGTCGAGCATGAGGAAGCCGTCATTCGTTGCGCCGATTACCTTGTGGATATCGGCCCTGGCCGCGGCGCCCTCGGCGGAGAGCTCCTTTACTCCGGCCCAGCGGTGGACTTCCCTAGCACCGATTCCCTGACCGCAGATTACCTCGAAGGTCGGAAATCCATTCCTATTCCCAAGCGCCGACGGAAGGCTGAAAATTTTATCGAACTGCGTGGAGTCACCCACCACAACATCAAAAATCTGAACGTCAAATTTCCATTGGGGGTTTTTTGTGCAGTGACGGGTGTCTCGGGATCCGGAAAAACGTCTCTCGTCCGCGATGTCCTTCACAGACACCTCCAAGGCGAAGATCCCAAAGAAGATGAGGCTGCCGGATTTGTAAAATCGATCACCGGCGACGAGGAAATCGACGAAGTCGTGATGGTCGATCAGTCCCCGCTCGCCAAGAGTTCACGATCAACCCCGGCTGTTTACCTAGGTGTTTACGATCACATTCGTGAACTTTTTGCTGAAACCAAGGAATCCATCGACGCCGAGTTCACTGCGTCCACATTTTCTTTCAACGCAGGCAAAGGACGCTGCGACCGCTGCGGTGGATTGGGGTTCGAAAAGGTCGAAATGCAATTTCTCAGTGATCTCTATCTTCGTTGCTCGGAGTGCGATGGCACACGCTTCCGCACACCTGTACTGAAGATCAAAGTACAGGACAAATCGATCCACGACGTTCTCGAAATGACCGCCGCCGAGGCGATCACTTTTTTCAAGCCTCTCGACCCGCATAAAAAAATCACGGGCCCACTAGCGCTCCTATCCGAAGTGGGTCTGGACTACCTCCGGCTAGGTCAACCCGTCAACGCGCTGAGCGGCGGCGAGTCGCAGCGCCTCAAGCTCGTCCACCACCTCACCCGCAAGTCGAATGAACAATCGATGCTCATTTTCGACGAACCCACAACGGGACTTCACTTTGATGACGTCGCCCTGCTGATCAATGTCTTCAACCGCCTCGTCGAAGAGGGGAAAAGCGTCATCGTGATCGAGCACAATTTGGAAGTCATCAAGTGCGCTGATTGGGTCATCGATATTGGTCCCGAGGGCGGAACCGAAGGCGGCTTAATCGTAGCCGCAGGAACACCTGAAAAAGTCGCTGAAGTCGACGCCTCTCATACGGGTCGCTTTTTGATCCCGATCCTCGCTGGCCAGCAGGCGCGCATTGCCGAGGAGCCCCGCCGCCCGCGTCCGCCGAGAGATCTTTCTCGCGATATTCGTGTCCGCGGTGCCCGTGAACATAATCTCAAAAACATCTCCGTCGACATCCCACGCGATGGCATGGTGGTGGTCACCGGCCTGAGTGGTTCAGGCAAATCTACCCTCGCTTTCGACATTCTCTTCGCTGAGGGTCAGCGCCGCTTCTTGGACAGCATGTCGCCCTACGCAAGGCAATTCATAGATCAAATGGAAAAGCCAGATGTAGACTCGATCGAGGGACTCCCTCCCAGCGTCGCGATCGAACAACGAGTCACCCGAGGTGGCGGCAAATCGACCGTGGCGACAGTCACCGAGATTTACCATTTTCTTCGTCTCCTTTTTTCCAAACTGGGTGTTCAAAATTGCCCCGATTGCAGCGTGCCCGTAGAAAGCCGCACCCCGACAGCGATTGCCTCTGAGGTCTCGAAAAAAGCCTCTTCGGGTAAAGTCCGACTCTTTGCCAATCTCGTGAAAGCCCGCAAAGGCTATCACACCGACGTCGCCCGCGCAGCAGCTCGCCAAGGCATCACGATGCTTCTGGTCGATGGCGAGTTCATGGCTGTCGAGGGATTCCAAAAACTCGAACGCTTTAAAGACCACACGATCGATGCCCTTATCGGCGAGCTCAATGAACCCAACGAAAAGGCAGCCGACGACCTCGTTCGCCAAGCCCTAAAAATAGGAAAAGGCACCGCCCGCATCGAGGATGCGAAGGGCGTGTCCTCTATCCTCAGCACGGAAATGAACTGCCCGTCTTGCAGCCGTGCATTTGAGCCCCTTGACCCTAGATTGTTCTCGTTCAACTCCCCCCATGGCTGGTGCACACACTGCCGTGGATTCGGCGAGGTTTGGAGCGGACTCGGATCGGTCAAAGATTTTGAGAGCGCGATCGAGGCGGAGTTGGATGAGGAAAGACGCCATGAGAGCCTTGAGGATGAAGAACCACGTCCCTGCCCAGTCTGCAAAGGCTCCCGCCTCAACGAAACCGCCACCAACGTTCTTCTTCAAAAGAACTCAATCTCTGATTTCACCAAATCGCCCGCGACTGATGCCCTTGAGCTTTGCGATAAATTGACCTTCACCGGAGGCTCGGCAGAAGTCGCGCGGGACATCATTTCTGAAATTCGCCAGCGCCTCCAATTTCTTTCCAAGGTCGGACTTGATTACCTTTCCTTGGATCGTAGCGCGAAGACGCTCAGCGGCGGCGAAGCCCAACGCATTCGTCTTGCAGCCCAGCTTGGCTCGAACCTTCGCGGCGTTCTTTACGTGCTCGATGAGCCGACGATCGGTCTCCATCCACGCGACAACGAACGCTTACTCGATGCCTTACAAAGTCTGGCATCAAAAGGTAACTCGCTCGTCGTGGTCGAGCATGATGAGGAAACCATGCGCCGCGCCGACCGCATCATTGATCTCGGCCCAGGTGCCGGCACTCGCGGCGGAGAGATCATCGCCTCGGGTACCATGGCGGAGATCATGGCCAACCCTGCTTCGCTGACTGGCCTTGCCCTTCGCGAACCCCAAAAGCATCCTTCACGTGGCGCTCGACGCGCCACCCCCACTGAATGGCTTGAAGTCAAAGGAGCAAAACTCCACAACATGCAAGGCGAAGACATTCGTATTCCCCTCCACCGACTCACAGCTGTGACTGGTGTTTCTGGATCAGGAAAAAGTACGCTCATTCGTGGCGTGGTCGTTCCCGTCGTGCGCGATGCCCTCATCCGCAAGAAAGCCCCCATTTATTCTGAACTTTGCAAAAGCGTTACAGGCTTTGAATCCTTGGGCGGCGTACTAGAAGTCGATCAGTCACCCATCGGCAAAACCTCCCGCTCGACGCCAGCGACCTACGTGAAGGTCTTCGACGAGATTCGTGCCCTTTTTGCCACCCTCCCTGCCGCCCGCATGCGCGGCTATACCAGTAGCCGATTTTCGTTCAACAATGAAGGCGGTCGCTGCGAATCCTGCCTCGGCCAAGGAGTGATCAAACTCGAGATGAGCTTCCTTCCGACCAGCTACATGCCATGTCAGGATTGCCTCGGGCGCCGATACAATGCCTCCACACTGGAAATCCTCTACAACGGAAAATCCATCGGAGACGTGATGGATATGTCAATCGATCAGGCGATGGAGTTTTTTGCCTCTCACCCGAAGATCCGCCGCTCCATTGGTCTCCTCCAAGAGACTGGTCTCGGCTATCTCAAACTCGGACAACCCAGCCCCACCCTCAGTGGAGGTGAAGCCCAACGCATCAAGCTCGTCACCCAACTCACCCGTCGAGCAACATCCTCCAACGAGGAAATCCGAACCACCCGCAAGGGGAAATCCACTCTCTACATTCTAGAAGAACCGACCATCGGCCTCCACGCCCACGACGTCGCTCAACTCGTTCGTGTTTTACATCGCCTCGTCGATGAAGGCGGCACCGTCATCGTCATCGAACATCATCTCGACATCATCGCGGAAGCCGATCACGTGCTGGATATCGGCCCCGAAGCCGGATCCAAAGGCGGACGCCTCGTCGCAGCAGGCACTCCTGAGGAAGTCGCCGAATCGAAAACGAGCCGAACAGCCCCCTTCTTGAAAGCCCTCCTCCATTCCACACCGGAAGAAAAAAACAAAAAGCGACCAAAGAAAACCCTTTCGGCTCAAAAGTAGACTCGTTTGAGTCTTCCTGTTTTTTCGATTGGGATTCCACTTGCGATTGAATGCCTCAACCTTTGAAGCAAAGGATAATACCGTTGTCCCTTTGAAATTAGACTTTGTAGCGCAAAAGAAGGGGGTATGGCCGTCTCGGCCGTGTGGAGACTGGTCTACCCGCTCGCAGCATACTCATCGGAACCAAGGAGCAGACCGCAGCACACAGGCGAGACGCGCTGTGCCCCTCTACTAAAATCCAAAAGCAAGCGACTTTTGGTATTAAACCAAATCGTTAAAAATGGTAGGGACGCCGCGCCGCCGGTGTCCCAAACATCAGGCGCGTGAGCGCCGACTCTGGGATACAAAGGCGCCTCCATCCTTCGCGCTGCGCGACTACGGCTTGGCAAGTCAGGCGCGAGAGACGGACGGCGACGGCGCGCCATCCCTAC
>CAMDOJ010000039.1 GCA_945903555.1 Chthoniobacter flavus | reverse complement strand
GCTTTCTCGAAATCTTGGGATTTGATAGCCCCTTCCTTCTCCAATCGGATGGACTCGATTTCGGCCTCGATCACTTTGATATCCGGCGGACGGGTCATGGCTCCAATGCGAGCGCGCGAACCAGCCTCATCCATGAGGTCAATCGCCTTGTCGGGCAAGAATCGACCAGTGAGGTAGCGGTCCGAGAGCTTCGCCGCAGCTTCAAGGGCTTCATCGAGGAATCGGGCCTTGTGATGGGATTCGTACTTCGGACGGATCCCCATGAGAATCTGGATCGTTTGATCAACACTTGGGGCCTCGACTTTCACCTGTTGGAAGCGGCGCTCCAAGGCGGAATCCTTCTCGATGTATTTGCGATACTCGTTGAGGGTTGTGGCGCCGATGCACTGCAACTCGCCGCGACTGAGGGCGGGCTTGATGATATTCGAGGCGTCCATGGCTCCCTCGGCGGAACCCGCACCCACGATGGTGTGAAGCTCATCAATGAAAAGGATCACGTTTTTATTGCGACGAATCTCGTCCATCACAGCCTTGATGCGCTCTTCAAACTGACCGCGATACTTGGTTCCCGCGACCATAAGAGCGAGGTCGAGCGTGATGACCTTTTTTTCATGGAGAAGCTCAGGGACATTGCCAGAGACGATTTCTTGAGCGAGGCCCTCGGCAATCGCTGTTTTGCCCACACCGGCTTCACCTATGAGGACAGGGTTGTTCTTTGTGCGGCGGCAGAGGATTTGAATGATGCGCTCGATCTCGTCGGCGCGGCCGATGACGGGGTCTAGTTCGCCTTTGCGAGCCTGTTCGGTGAGGTCGCGGCCAAAGGATTTGAGAGCGGGCGTTTTCCCTTCGCGGCGGCTCGATGGAGCTCCATCTGCTGGCAGGGTATCGCCCTCTTCTTCTGGCGCAAAATTAGGATCAAGTTCACGAAGGATCTCATTGCGGGTTCGCTCAATGTCGACTTCCAAGGTTTTAAGAACTTTGGCCGCAACTCCCTCACCTTCGCGCAAAAGACCTAAAAGAACGTGTTCGGTGCCCACGTAGGAATGCTGGAGGCTTTTGGCTTCCTTCCCGGCAAGGGCGAGGACTTTTTTCACTCGAGGGGTGTAGGGAATATTCCCAACCATCTTCGTCTCTGGGCCGGAGCCGACCTGTTTTTCGACCTCCATGCGAACGGTCTCAAGGTCGAGACCCATCTTTTGGAGAACATTAACAGCCACACCTTGACCGAGTTTAATAAGACCCAGAAGCAGATGCTCGGTTCCCACGTAGTTGTGGTTGAACCTATCCGCTTCTTTGCGAGCCAGAGCGAGCACTTGCTGTGCCCGTGGAGTGAAGTTGTTCATCATTTTTTTTCGTTGGTGGCAGGAGTTGGAATTTTGAGTCTGTCGATATCCGGCTGCGGAACTTGGAGCAACTTGGCGCGGATTATTGTTGCGCGCAAGGCGTCCCTTTCTTCGGAGGACATTTTTTGCGTTTGCGCCCCTTTTTGTAAGTGGGCGGGCTGGGTTTCTATGAAAAGCTCATCAATCGGAAAGCGGTGGGCATCAGGAAAAACGCAAAGATCAATGCCCAGCTTGATAATCGAAAGCAGATTGAGGGCTTCCTTGGAACTCATCGAATAGGCTTGCGAGAGTAAGCCGTAAGCGCGGCCGACTTGATCGTGAAGAGTGATGGGTTTACGCTGCGCTAGAAGAGCGCGGGCATTTTGCTCGTGCTCGATGATCTGCTCAATCACGCGATTCAACCTTCCAATAATCTCATCCTCAGCCTCACCTAGGGTCGTTTGGTTGGAAACTTGGAAAAGGTTGCCCATGGCTTCAGTCCCCTCCCCATGCAATCCGCGAACAGCGAGGCCGATCTTATTGACAGAATTGATGATTTTGTTGATTTGGTCACTCATCACCAACCCCGGAAGGTGAAGCATCGCGGACGCCCGCATTCCCGTACCCACATTAGACGGGCAAGCGGTGAGGTAGCCAAGGCGGGAGTCGAAGGCAAAGTCCAAAACCTCTTCCAACTCGCTATCCACGCGGTTGATCATTTCGTAAACTTTGTCCAACTGGAGTCCGCAACAGATCGCTTGCATGCGAAGGTGATCCTCTTCGTTGATCATGACGCTGAGGGACTGCGGCGCATTCATCACCACGGCGCTGCCAACGCCCTTTGCGGCATGCTCGCGACTGATCAAATGCCGCTCGACGAGCACCTGCTTTTCCAAAGAGGAAAGCGTTTCCAGATTCTCGGAGTAGGATTCCGCCATCTCGGGTAAATGCTCGACGGCATCCTTGACCAACTTCACCACCTCAAGGCGCTCTGCTTTTTTGGCCCATCCTGGAAAGGGTTTTTTGCTCAGATTCCGAGCAAGGCGAACGCGACTACTGACGACAATGTGGCGGTTAGGTCCGTCTCCGGAGAGCCACTCGCCGCTATTTGCGATGATGCGGGAAAACTTCATTTGGGCAACTCGGTCTCCACTTGTTTGATTTGGTCGCGCAGGTTCGCCGCGAGTTCGAATTCTTCGGATTCGATTGCTTTGCTGAGATTGGCCTGAAGAGACTTAATTTTTTCCCCATGGACTCTTGCTGCGCGGTAGGCGACGGGTGCCTTGCCTGTGTGAGTCGTCCCTTTGTGCATGTTTTTGAGCATCGGCTCGATGCCTTCGGCAAAAACCTCGTAGCAATGGCTGCAGCCGAGACGTCCGGTTTTTTTGAAATCCGCTTGAGTGAATCCGCAGACCCCGCACTTGACAGCGGCGGGCGATTTTTCAATTTCTTGCGAAGCGCCGATACCCAGAAGAAGATCCGCCAAAGCAAATCCGGTCGGGTCGTTGACTCCTTTTTCTTTGGAACAAGCCTCGCACAAATTCACCTTTTGCATTTTCCCTTCGACAATTTGCGTGAGGAAAACCGTGGCTTCCTTGGACTGGCAGACATCGCATTGCATATTCTTATTTATAAATTGGATCGCCGCTGGTGGCTGTCAACTCGCGGAATCGTGCGATGAGCTTGCGAGTAAGCGGGCCCGGTGTGCCGGAACCAATCTCGCGCGTATCCAGCTTCACCGCAGGAATGATCTCCGCAGCCGTCCCGGTGAGGAAGCATTCGTCGGCTGTGAAAATATCGTAGCGGGTCATATTCGGCTCGAGGATGGTAATCCCAAGCTCCGCGGCCATTTCAAAGACGACGTTGCGGGTCACTCCCGAGAGGGCCCCAGAAGAAATCGGTGGCGTGTAAATGATGCCTTTTTTAACTGTGAAAATATTATCACCCGTGCACTCCGAGACGAAACCTTGCTCATTGAGCATGAGGCCCTCGCCGGCTCCGGCTTGCTGGGATTCGATTTTGGCCATCACGTTGTTGAGGTAATTGAGGGACTTCACCATGGGGCTTAGTGCACCATGGGGAATGCGACGGGTCGCACAGGTCACGACCTCTAGGCCTTTTTCGTATTTTTCTTCAGAGTAGAGAGTGATCTTCGAAGCAATGATGAACACGGTGGCTCTTGGGCAAAGAGCAGGGTTTAACCCCAAATCGCCGCATCCTCGGGTCACAACCAAACGCACATAGCCATCGCGCAGTTCGTTGAGGCGGATCGTTTGCAATAGAGCCTCGGTGAGCGCTTGCTTATCAAGTCCGACCTTCAGACAAATCGCATGAGCCGAATCATAAAGTCGATCAATGTGCTCCTGGAGACGGAAGACCCCCCCATTGTAAAAACGAATGCCTTCAAAAACGCCGTCGCCATAAAGCAGGCCATGATCAAAAACAGATATTTTTGCGTTCTCCTTTTCGTAAAATTCGCCGTCGATATAAATCTTCATTGGTTGCAGTAGTAGCGCAGACATTTAATGAGCGCCAAGTTTAGGATTTTACGGAGATTGGCGCCAGATCACAAGCCACTAAAAAGAGGTTTTTTTCGTCAACTCAAGCACCTCGCCGGCAAGGTAAAGCGAGCCTGTCACCAGCACCGGACGGGAACCTGAGAATGCCAAGTCCAAAGCGGTTCGAAGATCCTCGGCCAGCGTGAAGGGGGCGCGCGCAAAGCCGGAGAAGCTTTCCAAAGAGGCCGAGCGATCATTTCGAACAGGCACAAACACAAAATCCGAGGCGATCTCAGCCAAGACCTCCAGCATCCCCTCGTATTCTTTGTCCTGAAGCGCACCGAATACCACCGTGGCACGCTCGTCTTGAAAAACCCCTCTCCACGTCTCCACAAGCGCGCGTGCAGAATGGAGGTTGTGGGCCCCATCCAGCACGAACCGCTCGCTCAGAAACTGAAAGCGGGCAGGCCAACTCACGCTCGCGAGAGCATCCGAGATAGTTTCCTCCATGCACGCTATTCCTGCCACTTTCACCGCCGCCACGGCAAGGGCCGCATTCCACCTTTGATGCAATCCAGCCAGTGCGACAGAACCAAGCCATGGCTCACTCACAAATTCGAGCACAGATCCGACATCGAGAGCCTTTGCCTCAAGGACAGAAGCGGCCTCGGGGGCCTGCGGCGAGGAAACCACGGGAACACCACTTTTAATGATTCCTGCCTTTTCACCGGCAATCTTCGGGAGCGTGTCACCGAGCCATGACATGTGATCCATTGCGATCGGGGTGACCACCGAAACGAGCGGAGTCACCGCATTCGTAGAGTCCAATCGCCCGCCCATACCGGTCTCGAGCACGACAAAATCACACCCCTGCGCGGCAAAATAATCCAACGCCAGTACCGTCGCTATTTCAAAAAAAGTAGGGCCATTTTCCCATTCCTCGACCGTGCACTTGATCCGCCATAAACCAGCCACCGCATCCGACTCGGAGATCATTTCGCCATCGACTCGAATCCTCTCGCGAAAGTCCATGAGATGAGGCGAAGTGAAGAGCCCGACACGGTATCCGGAACGTCGCAGAATGGCATCCAACATGGCGCAAACCGATCCCTTGCCATTCGTTCCCGCAACATGAAGGAAGCGGAGATTTTTTTCAGGACGACCCAAGGCATCCAGAAGTCTATGGGTTTTTTCCAAGCCGAACTTGATGTTCGTTTCCCGCGTGGAGTAAATCCAAGCGAGGCCATCGTGCCAAGTCACTTTTGCGCGAGATATCCGAGGATGTTTCCGAGAGTGTCACGCATCTTATCGCGACTCACGATCAAGTCGACGAGACCGTGCTTTTCCAAAAATTCCGCCGTCTGGAAATCGGATGGCAACGTCTGGTGTGTCGTTTCGCGGATAACGCGGGGCCCCGCAAATCCAATCATTGCCTTGGGTTCAGCGATGATGATGTCGCCCAGCGAGGCGTAACTCGCCATCACGCCAGCCGTGGTGGGATTCGTGAGAATGGTAATATAGGATAGATTGGCTTGAGCATGCAGAGCCAGAGCGCCACTGGTCTTGGCCATTTGCATGAGGCTCAGCATTCCCTCATACATGCGCGCTCCGCCCGAGGCGCAGACAAGAATGACGGGCATCTTATTCTTGGTGGAATGCTCAATGATGCGGGTCACCTTTTCCCCAACGACAGAACCCATCGTGGCTGCCAGAAAGTTGAAATCCATCACCCCAAGCCCGACCCGATGATCATGGATACGGCCTTCGCCAGTGATAATGGCATCCACTAGACCCGTCTTTTCTTTGTAACTTTGGAGGCGGTCGGCATAGGTCGTCACTCCCTTGAATCCGAGCGGATCGACCGAGGACATCTCCGCATCCATCTCCACAAAGGTGTCTGCATCGATCAAGCTGTCAATCCGATCACTCGACCCAAAATTCATGTGATGATCACATTTCGGACAAACCTGCAAATTTTCGGATAGAGCAAGATTGTGAATCACCTCGCCGCACGCGGAACACTTCGTCCAAAGACCCGGCGGCATTTCGCGGGTTTTGTTACCAAGGGAACGCAGAATTGGTTTTTTAAAAATCGCCATGGTTTTTTATAATTTGGTTATTTTGCTTATCCGCGGGCCACGGTGAGCGCCCGCACACTGGAGGCCCCCCGCTCGAGAAGAACGGCTGCACAGGCATCAAGTGTCGATCCTGTCGTGAGCACGTCATCCACTAGCAGAAGGTTTTTATTTGTTACGTTGGCATTCTTGACCACTGAAAACGCATTCCGCAAGTTTTGCCTTCGATTCCTGCGATCAAGAGCTGTTTGAGTTGTCGTATATCGACAGCGCGCAAGGGCACCCAGAACGGGTATTCCCACTATGCGGGAGAGATTTTCCGCGATGACCTCGGCCTGATTGTATTCCCTTTCTCGCAGACGCTTGGAATGCAATGGAACCGGCACAATGGCATCAAAGTCCTCGTCCACCAAACGTGGATCGTCGAACCCCTCGGCGGCAATTTTGGCCAACACCCGAGCAAGCCAGATTTCCTTACCGTATTTGATTCGATGGATGAGGTCACGGATGACCGAGCGGCTTCGAACGACGGCGACCGCGCACTCGAAGTAAAACGCCTCGCCTCGACAATTCGGACAGGTGAATTCCCCCGTGGCACAATCATACGGCTGGGAGCAGGACTCGCAGCGCGGAGCCTTGATCCGCTCGATGAGCGCCTCGCAATCTGTGCAAAAATCCATCCCCGCCTCCAAACGCGACTTGCAGTACGCACAATGAGGAGGGAAAAAAAGGGTTGCTAGTGGCTCAAACGCTTCGGTGATCTTTTTTTTCAACATGCCGGAGTCGCAATAAAACGAAGATCCAAGTCAGCAATAAAACAGCCACCGGAACCAAGCCCGTCGGCACGGCTCCGCTCACGACGTTCGGTCCGGCCCATGGAAGCATCGCATCGGCAGGCTTGGGGCTGAACTTGGCCAAGAGCTCGAGTCCCTTCTGACCAAATATCCAACCCGCATGGAGTCCGATGGACAAAAACAGCGAGCGTGTTCGAGAGGTGGCCACTCCTAAAATCAAACCAGCCACCAAGAGAGACAAAAATCCCCAGCCCAGCAACGGCCATGGGGGCGCACTCGAGAACGCCATTGGGATCTGCTCGAAGCCGCTCGTCCATGTGACCGGATCGCCACGCACGAACTTCGAGGTTTTGACAAAATGAACCACGCTAAAAATAAGGGCCGAAACGAGAAGGGCCGACCAGCGCCCCATTGCCATAAGGCACAAACCCAGTATCACCCCACGGAAAAAAAACTCCTCCAGCAAGGATACAGCGACCGCAGAAGCGGCAATCGTGAAGAATCGAGTCGCATTCACCGGATCGACCAACACCCAAACCCCTTGTTGTACATAGACCATTCCCATCAAAACAATGGGCAAAAGCGCCATTAAGAACCCAGCAAGCAGATCGCTCCTCCAGCGCGAGTTTGGAGCAATCCCCAGCTCACGAAGGTGGCGGATTCCGATCCAGCAAAAGGCCGGCCATATAAGGATCAGTGCACTTACCTGAACGCTACGACTGAAATAACGGTGAAACGGAAACCCTTTGACCAACGGCAAAATGCCCGACTCCGAGAGCCATGATCCCGCCCAATAAAGAGGCGGCGACACAATGCAAGCCGCCAAAAGAACCACCCCCACATAACCGAACAGACGGAGAAGATTTTGAAAATGGTTGGAATTCGAATTCACTCCCCTGTTTCTATGCTATAAACCCATTCGCTATGCGAGATGTTTGGAACACGGAGGAACTCGGCCGATTGGATAAAAGTCATGTCTGGCATCCGTTCACCCCGAATCAGCAATGGGGCTCAGCGGACCACGAACCCCTTGTCCTCGTTCGCGGGGAAGGCGCTATGCTCGAGGATAGCCATGGCCGCCGCTACCTAGATGGCAACTCTTCGATCTGGACAAATATCCACGGGCACGCCCACCCGACCATCAACCGAGCCCTTCGCGACCAACTCGACCGCGTGGCCCATGTCTCCTTCCTTGGCAGCACAAATCCCCCCGCCATCGAACTCGCAGCTCGCTTAACCTCGCTCTTCCCGCCACAAACCCTCTCCCGCGTTTTTTTCAGCGACGACGGATCGACCGCCGTCGAGGCGGCCATGAAAATGGCCATCCAATTCCACCAGCAATCCGGAGCCCCCCACCGCTCGCGCTTCATCGCCTTTGACAACGCCTACCACGGCGACACGCTAGGTGCCGCGAACCTCGGCGGAATCGGCACATTCCAAAAACGCATCGCCGGACACCAATTTCCCGTCACGCACATCAGCGACCTCACGCCACTCAGCGACCTTCTAAAAAAAGGCGACGTTGCCGCGGCGATCATCGAACCGCTCATTCAGGGAGCTGCTGGCTTGCATATCTGGCCGCGTGGGCTTCTGAGGGATCTAAGAAAACGCTGCAACGATGCGGATGTTTTTTTGATTTTGGATGAGGTGATGACTGGCTTCGGTCGAACGGGAACCCTGTTTGCATGCGAGCAAGAAGATGTCATACCGGACTTTCTATGTCTCGCCAAGGGACTCACCGGCGGCTACCTCCCGCTCGCCGCGACACTCACCACAGAAAGGGTTTTCTCCGCGTTCGGCGGCCCTTTCGAAGATCAAAAGACTTTCTACTACGGCCACAGTTACTCAGGAAACCCGCTCGGATGCTCAGCCGCGCTGGCGAGCCTGAATGTCTTCCGCGATGAAAAGATATTAGAAAATCTCCAACCCAAAATCTCCCACCTCCGCGATCAACTCGCCCGCTTCGCTTCTCACCCCTGTGTTCACGAAGTCCGCCAGTGTGGATTCATTGCCGGCATCGAGGTCCGGCAACCCGATGGCACCCCCTTCCCTTGGCAACAACGAACTGGTGCCAAGATCTGTATGACGGCACGCCGACATGGACTCCTCACCCGCCCGATCTTGGACACGCTGGTCTTCATGCCGCCTCTATGCACAACAACGGCACAAATCGATGCGGGCCTTCAAGCCCTCCATGTCGCCATCACCGAAACACTCACGTGATCAGGAGACCGGAATCGGATTTTAGACCGAATTACAGAATCGGAGAATTTTTCTTAGGAGGGAATTATGGGCTTAGCCGATCACACAAAACAGCGAGCGCTTTTTAAATAAAAAACACATAAATACTTGCATTACATTATTTTGTTTTTACTAAAATCTGTCAATTCTGTTAATTCTGTCAAAAACTTCCTCGAACGTCTTTTTCGGTTTTAGGCGATCGCTTCGGTTCGAAAATCCGATGTCAACATGGTTTCCAATTCCCTCATCGCAACTTGAAGTTCCTGCCGAAGTTGCTCGGACTCCGGCGAGGGATCGAGGGGCGGGGTGAAAAGGGCGGCGTATCGGCGAGCAAAGGCTTTATTCTCGCGGGTGTCGCCGAGTTGCGCGAATAAATCACGTACGCGGTCTGTTAGGGTTTTTGCCTCTGAGATCTTAGCAAAGGCGGCCTCCTCGGTAGATTCACTGGCATTGAGTGACTGGAGTTGCTTACAAGAAAAAGTACGGCAACGTTGCGGACGCTTCTCATAAATCGAGCAACAGGAATCCTTATAAGCAGGACATGGTTGCAGAAATTGCATCTCCCCATCCTTCCGCTTCAGCTTCATACCAAGGGCCGTAAGTGAGCGAATGGAATCCTCAGGCTGTAGACGGGTTCCATAAAAAAGAACCCCATTGCAACACATCCCACATGCCGCGCATAACTTCGCAGCGAGTGATTCACCACCGGCGCTCGCCTCCGCTTTGAAATCCATTTTTTCCATGGCGACGAACGATGGGGGGCGAGCCAGGGAATGTCAAATGATCCGCCACGCTGATGGCGAGATTTTTTACTCGTCGCCGGCCGAGAGCGTTCGCCGAACGAGAAGATCGATCACATGGCGATCGTAGTCCCCCGCAATATTCTGTCCCGTGCTGGCGAAGAGAGGAACAAGACCGTCATCAAGCACAAACTCCCAGAGTTTGCCGCAACGCGGAAGCTCATCGACATGCGTGAAGACCACGTGGGTGGCTCCAAGCGCCGTTGCGCGCGTGTAGGCCTCTTGAATGATCGCCCTTTCATAGGCCGCATTCACGACCAGCACACGGGATTCCACCCCCAACTCATCAAGGGTCTTTTGCAAATAACGGATATTTTTGACATTCAGAATCATGCCCGGAACATCGAAGTAAACATTGGTCTCTTCGGGCACCTTGCGAAGCTCGGAAGGCTCACGCAAGAGCGCCACACCAAGCGCTTCGCAGAACATCGACAACCCCTCAGCGGAGTTCGGCTCATCGGCCTCGAGCTTCATCACACAAGCACTGCGTCCGCGAAGAAAGACATCGGAAGCGATCTGCTTACAGAGAGCCGTCGTCACCCCCGCTCCGGGCGATCCAATAAACGCAACCCGACTCGAAAGAGCCAAGCTACGGCTCGGCGCCCGATCCCGCATGAGCATCGCAAACTGGGATATCGCCGTCTGGAGAGGCTGATCCTTGAGTTTACGGGATTCCGGATGCTCCTCAAACTGGGCAAGAAATTCCGAGGGAATCCCCGCCTTGGATAGCAGTGTCCATAGACGCCCCGTCGGCAAATTATTAAACATCGCTCGAACAAGCGACTCGGGCACCATGTCGCTTTCCTCACGTGCGCCCTCCGACATGGCAACCCTTGTCTTGCGAGGGCGTGGAACTCGGCGGCGCTGAGGACTATCAGACACTGGCTCATCATCCGCCTCGGGAAGCGAGGAAGCCTGCGTAGCCACAGGCGCTGGGGTTGGTTCCTCCACAGGAATTTGAGCAATGATCTCGAGCTTCGGTGAACTCAGAAATTTCGCTAACCCCTCACCCTCGACTTGTCTAACGGAAATCACCTGCGCCCTTTCACCGAGCTTTTCTCGAATGATTGTTGCTGCCTCCTCCGCCGACTTGACGATGAATTTGTATTTCTGGCCTGGAGTAATGGAGACGTTTTTTTGAGCCATGAGTCAGCGTATTAGACCAGAAAAAAGATATTTAGACAGAATTTACAGAATTTTAAAAATGATCCCAAATATTTTAAGGAAGTATGATCACGGCTCTCAGACACGACAAAAAACCGAGACCATTTTTGTCAGCCTAACAACTGACACCACCTACAGGACTCCCCTATTATTTTGTTAATTCTGTAATTCTGTCGAACCGATTTACCAAACCACCCAAGACCCTTCAGCCTGCGTTGCGGCTGGTGTAGTTGACCTGTGGGATTTATAGGTTTTGATGAGCTTCGCCGGTGATGGCACAGTTGACTCAAACTTGGCCACGGTGCGATGGGAGTTTTTTAAAAGGAGCTGCTCACTCTCGCGGCTGAGAAGAAGGAGTTTGAGGATCTTGGCTAAAACACGCTTGCGGATTTCGCAGGATGCTGCGTGCTCGGCACTTTTTACCGGCCCAGACACACGCAATCCCTGAAGGGCCTCGTGAAGCTTAGCGACAATTTGTTTTTTGCGATCAATATGGGCAACTTCTTCCGAAGAACTGGATCGAAGACTCGCATTTTCCTCATGCATAAAAAAATCAAGCTCGTCACAGAGGGAATTATAGCGCTCAAGAGCAGAAAGGGTATTCATCTACAAATATACTAGCAAATGGTGTGCCAGCTTCATAAGACACCACAAGATGAGCGGGCGAACGTAAAATCTCGATTTAGGCAAAGATTTTTTAGACGAAACAAGCAATCATTTCCTACTATGACTCTCAACCCCGTCAAAAAAAACGCATCATTTCAATCCCCCAAAAAAAAGGCCCATCTTTCGATGGGCCTCTTTGGTTGAGTATGAATAATATTTTGAACTTTAACCTTGCAGCAACTTAACAAGCGACTGCTGGCTCGTGTTGGCTTGGGCAAGCATCGCTGTACCAGCCTGCTGGAGGATTTGGAAGCGGGCAAGTTGGCTGCTCTCAGAAGCAACATCCACATCAATAATGCGACTATTTGCAGCCTCGAGATTCAGCGCGTTGATATTAAGGTAATCCTGAGCGAAACCTACACGGCTTGACTCAGAGCCATTCTGCGCACGCATCGTTGCCAGTTCTTCAATTGCCGTTTGCAAATTAGCTGAAATAGTGGTGGCAGTTAAAGCAGTTAATATACTTGTTGCTGGGAAATTTACTCTATCGATCACAGTTGCAATAGTACCGCCCGTGATGTCTGCCTGTGACAACCCA
>CAMDOJ010000038.1 GCA_945903555.1 Chthoniobacter flavus | reverse complement strand
TCAATGGGGCCTAAGTATTGCTTAATCCCCCATCTCTCTGAGAACGGTCCAACGAGGGGGTGGGAACCGCATATATCTACTCCCCCACTGATCGGAACTGCAGCGCTGAATATGTCCTTGTGACGGAGACCGAGGAACATGGCTCCATGCCCACCCATACTCAAACCCGCGAGCGCGCGGCCCTCTCGTTTTGGCAAACTCCGATAATGTGAGTCCACATACTTCACGAGTTCCTTTGATACGAAAGTTTCAAACTGGGTATTGCTATCCACAGGACTGTCGAAATACCAACTGAGTCCGACGCTAGGCGTTACTATAATGACGCCATATTTATCTGCCATTTCCTGCACAGGGGTATTGAGGCCCCATCCACGCTCATCGTCGCCGGCACCGTGCAACAAGTAGACAACTGGCAGCCGAGCCTTAGTGCTAGAGTAATCTGCGGGCATCGTGACTGAGGAAGGGATTTCCTTTTTCATGACCTCGCTAGGCACTTGAACAAAATCCACCACCGCCAACGCGAAATTGGCAGTGAACAGAAGCCCGGCGAGAAAGGCTAAAAATGAGCTGTATTTTGAGAAACGTAATTTGATGACCATTCGGAGAGACGGAAAACAGGCTATCTACATTGCCACATTAGCTTTTTCAAAGCTCAGTTTCCCGTCCATTTGTCGCGCTTGGATATGGTCGCCCTCGCCGAAGCGCCCGTCGAGGATTTCAAGGCTGAGCGGATCAAGAATCTCTCGCTGGATGACGCGTTTGAGAGGACGCGCCCCATAGGCAGGGTCGTAGCCTTCCCTACCAAGAAACTGCTTCGCTGAATCATCTAGGGTGAGAGTGATATTCTGCTTCGCGAGACGCTGCAGCAGACGCGCCAACTGGATATCGACAATGTGAGTGATCTGAGTGCTATCCAAGCGATCGAAGATGATAATCTCATCGATGCGGTTCAGGAATTCTGGGCGGAAGTGTCCGCGCAGCGACTCCTGAACTCGGCGATTGCGCTCCTCTTTTTCTAGGTCCTCCAAGATGTATTGGGAACCGATATTCGAGGTCATAATGAGAACGCAATTTTTGAAATCGACTGTTCGACCCTGACCATCAGTGATCCGTCCATCGTCCAACACTTGCAGAAGGACATTGAAGACATCTGGGTGGGCTTTTTCCACTTCGTCAAAAAGAATCACACAATAGGGTTTGCGGCGAACGGCCTCAGTCAGTTGCCCCCCTTCCTCGTAACCGACATAGCCCGGAGGAGCTCCAATAAGGCGGGCGACAGTGTGCTTCTCCATGTATTCCGACATATCGAGTCGAATGATCGCCCCCTCATCATCAAAGAGAAATTCGGCAAGCGCCTTCGAAAGTTCTGTCTTTCCGACGCCGGTCGGACCGAGGAAAAGAAACGAACCGATCGGGCGGTTCTCATCTTGCAGGCCAGCACGGGCACGACGAACGGCATTAGAAACCGCCTTGATCGCTTGTGCCTGTCCGACGACACGCTCCATGAGGCGTTCTTCCATTTTTACCAATTTCGCCCGTTCGCCTTCTTGCAAACGGGATACGGGAATGCCCGTCCATGTGGCAACGACCTTGGCAATATCTTCCTCGGTGACCTCTTCGCGGAGGAGTCCGCCTTTTTTGGGAATGGCAGAATCCGGTTCTGTGGTTTGGATTTTATGCAAAGCCCGCTCCATTTCAGGAATCTGTCCGTATTGGATTTCACTCGCACGCTGGAGGTCACCTCGGCGCTGGGCCAGTTCCAACTCGGAGCGGAGCTGCTCGATTTTCTCAGCTACCTTCTGAGATTTGCCGATCTCTTCCTTTTCCTTGAGCCATTGAGTTCGGAGCGTGGAAGATTGTTCCTTCACATCGGCGAGTTCGCGCTCGAGTTTTTCCAAGCGCTCGCGACTGGCGGGGTCTTTTTCTTTTTTGAGTGCCTGACGCTCCATTTCGAGCTGCATGATCTGACGCTCCAGTTGGTCAAGCTCGGTCGGGAGAGATTCCAGCTCGATTTTCAAACGCGACGCGGCCTCATCCATCAGATCAACAGCCTTATCAGGAAGGAAGCGGTCACTGATGTAGCGATTGCTCAGAACGGCAGCAGCAACAATGGCCGCATCCTTAATACGAACACCATGGTGAACCTCGTAGCGCTCCTTGAGTCCTCTCAGGATCGCTATCGTATCCTCCACGGTGGGCTCACCCACCGTCACCGGCTGGAAGCGGCGCTCAAGGGCAGCATCCTTCTCGATGTATTTCCGATACTCATCCAATGTCGTCGCACCGATCGTGCGCAACTCCCCTCTTGCAAGTTGAGGTTTCAGAAGATTCGAGGCGTCCATCGATCCCTCAGCCGCACCAGCCCCGACGATGGTGTGCAGCTCATCAATGAAAAGAATGACCTCTCCCTCGCTTGAGGTGACCTCCTTGAGAAAGGCTTTGAGACGATCCTCAAACTCACCTCGAAACTTAGCCCCAGCGATCATAGACCCAATATCCATCGCAATGAGACGTTTATTTTTAAGAGACTCCGGCACATCACCGCTCACGATGCGGCGGGCGAGACCCTCGACGATGGCGGTCTTGCCCACTCCGGGCTCACCAATAAGAACGGGGTTGTTTTTCGTGCGTCGGGAGAGGACCTGCATTGTGCGACGGATTTCCTCATCACGACCGATCACGGGGTCGATCTTGCCTTTTTTAGCGAGCGCAGTGAGATCTCGACCATATTTCTCAAGCGTCTGGTATTTCCCCTCGGGATCCACATCGGTGACTCGCTGATTTCCACGCACTGACGCTAAGGCTGACATCAAACGCTCTTTAGTGACTCCGCTATCCTTGAGCATCTTTGAAGCGCTGGAGTTCGACGCCAAGAGAGCCAAAAGAAAATGCTCCACACTCACAAACTCATCTTTGAGCTTTGTCATCTCCGCTTCCGCTGCATCGAGGACCTTATTTAATTCTCGCGATAAATGAGGCTGGGCAGCCCCATTGACACGTGGAAAAGCGCTTACGGCGTCTCTCAAACGTGCATCCAAGGCAGGTACAGAAACACCCATCTTTTCCAGCAATGGCCTAGTGAGTCCCTCGGGCTGATCTAAAAGAACCAGCAGAAAGTGCTCACAGGTCATCTCGGGATTGTCATTTTTCGTAGCAAACTCCAAAGTCCCATTGAGAGCCTCGCGAAGTTTAATAGTGAATTTTTCAGGGCGCATATGGGATTGATTGGATTAGAATCAACTATAGTCGAATCGAATTTCGACGGGTAGTAAGCATTTATATGAATACCGAAGCGCAATTATGTCGATAATTTCAGACAACCTCATCGCCATTCGATCCAGAATGAAATCTGCCGCAGATCGCGTTGGTCGACAGGTTTCAACTATCCGTCTTGTTGCTGTTTCTAAGACGTATCCCCCAGCAGTGATCGCTGAAGCTTGGGAAGCGGGTCAGCGTGTCTTTGGCGAGAATCGGGTCCAAGATGCACTGCCAAAAATCCAAGAACTCCCCGCCGATGCTGAGTGGCACTTTATTGGCCACCTTCAAAGCAATAAAATCCGCAAGGCTCTTCCAGCATTCACTCTCATTCATGGGGTGGACAACCCCGAACTGGCCATTCAAATCAACCGCATCGCTGGCGAAATGGGGCTGATAGCAAGCGTGCTCCTTGAAACCAACGTCTCGGGCGAAGCCACGAAATTCGGATTCGCCCCCGATGACCTCCGCCAAAATCTGGAGGGACTCATGGCTCTACCGCACTTGAGCGTAAATGGGCTGATGACCATGGCCCCTTACAGCGAGGACGCCGAGAGCGCTCGACCGTTTTTCTCAGCTCTTCGCGAGTTACGTGATGAGTTGACCGCCAAATCAGGGAATCCCTTAAAGGAACTTTCCATGGGCATGAGCGGGGACTTTGAGGTGGCTATCGAAGAGGGTGCCACGATTGTTCGCATAGGCTCCTCGATATTCGGCCACCGATAAAGCTCGGATTAGACGCGGGCCTCCTTTCTACCTATTTCTGTGGTGTGGCTCCGGGACTCGAATTGCCCTGTAAATCGCCGACATTCAAAAACGGCACCACTCCACCACCGCTGATACGAGGAAGGACGCCATCCCATTTTTCGATAGAGCGGAGTTGAATAATCTCGGGACTTTGCTTGAGAGCGAGTGCCTCGCGTTGGATCGCATCGGCGCGGGCCTTGGACTGAACCTCTGTCGAAAAAGCCTCAGCCGAAGCTGCAAGTTTGCGTTCCTCTGAAGCAGCTTCAGCCTGCGTGACACGCATGATTTTTTCATTTTTTGCCTGAAGGGCCATTTGCTCCGCCTTCACTTTGGCTTCGATCGCTCGATTGAATTCCGGTGAGAAGTTGAAATCTGTGATCGCGAGGTTTGCGATATTCACAGCATTTTCGAGACCTTTTTCGCGAAGTGTGCTGTTGATGAAATGAGCGAGCGCATCTTGAATTTGTTGTTTCACTAACTCCCGTTTGGTGACGAGTTCTTCTGCTGTGAATTTAGCCGTGACACCTTTCACGCATTCTTGAATGGCAGGCTCAACAATCGAGGCCGAAACCTTGCTCAGCAATCCGATGCGTTGATAAATCTGCGGAGCCAATGGGCCATTGAGCGAATACTGCATCGTAACTTGGGTGGTTACAGATTGCAGATCTTTCGATGCAGCTGTCGCTTGAGCATGGCTGGCAGTGAGTCGGATATCGATCTGCTGAACGGCGTCAATAAACGGCTTCTTAAAATGAAAACCCTCAGGAAGAGCGTTCGGCTGAACCGCACCCAGTGTCGATATTACCCCCACATTACCGCTCTGTATAATCACCGTCATAGACGAAAAAATAGCAAAGGCTGCAACGAGAAGTATTGCTATCGGAACAAGAAACTTGGCTGACGAATTTTGAAAATCACTCATAGAATCGCATTTTCTAGACGGGGAAACCCGAAACTCCTACTACTATTTTCCGTCTATCACTCAAAGGGGTCGTTACGAGTTGAACAGATCGTCATCGGTTTTTTTAAAATCTTTGAGGAAAGCAGCCAACTGTTCTCTGGTATGGGATTTTTGGATTTTATCCATTTCTGCTCCCGCCAACGCATCGCAACGTTCGTTTTCGGGATGACCGGCATGACCCTTGAGCCACTTCCAATCCATGAGGTGGAGCTTGGCACTGGCATCGAGTTCCCGCCAGAGATCGGCATTTTTGACAGGTTTGCGGGCGCTAGTGATCCAGCCTTTCACACGCCAAGAGTGAATCCACTCCGTGATTCCTTTTCGGAGATACTGGGAGTCCGTGTAGATGAGTACCTCGCAGGGTTCCGTGAGCAACTGGAGTGCCGTGATGGCGGCGCGTAGTTCCATTCGATTATTCGTCGTCGCAGGCTCACCACCGGAGACAGCCCGCTCATGTTTGCCATAGCGCAGGATCGCTGCCCACCCACCAGGACCAGGATTCCCCAAGCATCCGCCATCCGTAAAAATCGTAACCTTTTTCAATGGCTCAATGATGAAAATGTCTAGGCCTCGATTGCAAATGGAATTTTAAATCGTCGCCTAGACCAATCGCACAAGCTCTTTTGGGAGCGGACATGCAAAAACCATGTCCTTGCCAGTAACGGGATGAGGAAACCGGAGTGAGCTTGAGTGCAGACCGAGACGTTTGGAGGGATTGCTCACGGCACCATATTTTTTATCCCCAATGATCGGGCAACCTGCCTCTGCGAGTTGAACGCGTATCTGGTGACGCCGCCCTGTTTCCAAAGTGAGCTCGACCAGCGAACGGTGGGGAGTCGTTGCCAATACGCGGTAGTGTGTGACGGCGTGGCGGGTATTCTCACTCCGCACCACGCTAAAAACCTTAAAGGGATTCGTCTCATCCAAGTCGGATTCGAAGATCCCCCGTGTTTCGCGCAAGCGCCCCTCGACCACTGCCTCGTAACGCTTTTCAAAATCCTCCCAACGTGACTGGAGGATTTCTTTGGACTCAGGCGTCTTCGCAAAAACCATCAGCCCGGATGTTTCTCGATCCAAACGGTGAACGATCCAAACTCTATCCCGTGACATCGGATTGCCATGTCGGACATGCTCCGTAAGCTGGAAGTAGGCTGTCTTTTCCTGCTCGGCCTCGCTGGCAATACTCAAGAGATCCGGCGGCTTATCGATCACGATGATGTCTGCATCTTCAAAAAAAACACGGATACCCGAGCCCACCACCGAGCGGGGCGATGCAAATCGATCGTTGCGCACCGCCACGACGTCACCGGAATGGAGTTGATGGTTAAATTGCGAAATCGCACGACCATTTACCGTGATCGCTTGATACTTCAGCCAGGTCCGAATCTGCTTTTTTTTGAGCTCCGGCCAAGTGGCGAAACAATATGCCAGCAATTCGGCTTGGCTAGTGACGGTAGAAGGTTTGGGCATGAGCGATAAAGAATATGATATCCGAACCGACTGACACAGACCATTCCGAATTCAAACGGTATGGCGGCTCATTTATTTGTTGGGTTTTTGATAGAAGCGCAACGCTTCTACAGGCCCAAGAAAGTCACTGAGGAAATGAATCCCATTGATTCCACCCGAGCCGGGATCACGAACAATATACTCATATCCACTTTTTCCGCAGATAACGACAAAGTGCGTGATTCCGCTCGGATAGCGAACACGCACGATGACAGGGTTTCCATTCAGTAAGTTTGTATCTATCAAAAAATACGATGGCATATCTTCGTAGTGCGGGAGGATTTCAGCTGCCAAGGCGGGATGCAAAAGTGGAGCTTTCTCCCAATAAATCCAACCTTCTGGAGTGAAGCCCAATTCGGTCTTTTTGAGAAAGGCATTAAGGTGTCCTGGATCTGTTTTGACCCCATAGCTAGCCAACACCATCGCTGCTGACGCAACCGCGCATCCCGACTGGGCTAGCGATTCCTCGGTTGCTGCAAGTGGATCCCTTCCCCAGTGCGAATCCGATTGCAAAAAATGGGGACCTTCAATGAGAATCGTATAGGGAATGTAAAGGCCGCCAGAAGTCAGCAGCGGATGCTTTTCCATCCATCCCCGCCCCCATAAAAATGCATAGCCGAGGCCCAGAGCAATCGGGATAAAAAGTAAAAAGCGCCTTGCGGACATGGATAAAATCGCGTTGTTGAGAACCAATGAAATCGTTTTTTATACTGACCCTCTGCCTGACAGTCACTCTCCGCGCGAACGATTTCAATGCGATTGTGCTCGAGCAGGTTCATGCGATGCCATCTGGCGGTGGATATGCCACGACTCGTGCGGCCCACGACGCCCTTCTGGATTCTTGTGCCATATCTTCAGCAGGGATTCGAATTCAAGCAACCCATGCGACCCCTAGTTATTGCTCAGGCGCTACCTATCTTGTTTTTCTGAAAACTCTGCTGGCACTTCAGTCTCATGGAAAAATAAATATCGGGGAGGATGCTTGGAAAGCCTTGATGCCCGCTCGCCTCGGGGACGGTGTAGGCGTATGGGGGCGCTGGAATGCCAATGGTCCTGGAACCGCACGCCTATTCTATGAACTCCGCCTCGGTCGAAATTTCACATCCTATGAGGACGCTCAACCCGGAGATTTCATGAAAATCTTTTGGAACGACTCTGTGGGAAAAAATGAACGCGGACACTCGGTTGTCTTTTTGGGCTTAGAAAATAAGGACGGAGTTGAGCACGTGAGGTTTTGGTCGAGCAACAAGCCCAGCGGGTATGGCGAAAAAAGTGTCCCTAAATCAAAGGTGTCCCAAGCCCTTTTTTCCCGACTGGAATTCCCTTCTTATCTCAATCAACTAGCCTCCCTCCCAGCTCGCGACAAATATCTCGCCAGCCTCCTCTCAGTGAATTCCTCCATCGGAGAAGTCCGCAAAATGACTGGAGCGAGATAGGGCCCTAGCCTAGCGGGAGGTTGACTTTGCCATCCCCCTCCATTGTCATGCTGGGCACCATTCCGATACCATGCCTTCCGCTGCAAAACAAAAAATCATCATCGCCGTTGACGCCCCCGATGCCAAAGCCGCCCTCAAGCTGGTAGATCAACTTTCCGGCCAAGGTTGCATTTTCAAGATCGGGCTCCAGCTTTTCACAGCGGAAGGTCCCGCCATCGTCCGAGAGATTCAATCTCGGGGAAACCGCATTTTTCTCGACCTGAAATTCCACGACATCCCTAACACCGCCCGTGAGGCCGTTCTTTCCGCCATCGCATTGGGAGTGGATATGACCACCATCCACCTTTGCGGAGGACCAGAGATGGTTGGTGATTCGATTCGGGCAGCAAAAGACTCAAAAACTCTCGTCCTTGGAGTTTCAGTTCTCACAAGCATGGATGAAGCCTCACTACACGCAGTGAGCGTGCCATTGACTCCTCGGGACCAAGTGTTGCACCTCGCACAAATGGGCGTTGCCAATGGCCTGCGCGGTATCGTCGCCAGTCCACTTGAAATCGCTCCGCTTCGTGAAAAGTTTGGCGCATCATTAACAATTGTTACGCCTGGCGTGAGGCCGACCGGAAGCGCGGCGGGTGACC
The DNA here is from genome assembly GCA_945903555.1 of Chthoniobacter flavus. GTDB lineage: Bacteria > Verrucomicrobiota > Verrucomicrobiia > Chthoniobacterales > Terrimicrobiaceae > UBA967. Next base: position 3,575 of record CAMDOJ010000038.1, on the reverse strand, counting down.
AAAAACGCATCATGACGCCAGGCGACGCCATTCGAAGTGGCGCAGATTTCCTTGTCATTGGACGACCAATCACGGGTGCCGCATCCCCGATGGATGCCTTGCAATCCATCGCCAACGAGATGGCCGCCGCCACACTAGCTTGAGTCGTTCAGCTTGACGCCAACAATGGGCAGACATAACTATTCGCTACTTCTGATGACTCGAAAGAATTTCCTCAAACTCGCCACCGCAGCTCTTTTATTAGGTGGCTGCTCCAACTACGACCGCCGCCTCAATGATAAAAAGACCAGTTACCTAGGCACTGACGGCTCAATCATTTTTCGCTCCAGTGCTTCTACTCTGGCCGACAAAAACTCCTATTGGGATGGAGACGGCGTGGATGGAGCTCCCTCCATTATCATCAGTCTTAGCGAACAAACAGCCTCGTTTTATAAAGGCACAAAACTCGTAGGGGTATCCGCCATATCGAGTGGGCGCGAAGGATTCGGGACTCCCACAGGGACATACAAAATCTCACAAAAAAATCCCAACCACGCCTCCAACCTGTATGGAGATTTCGTGAACGCTCAAGGCACCATTTTAGTGAAGGATGTGACGAATGGAAAAGACCCTGTGCCAGCAGGCGGAAAGTTTGCCGGAGCGCCAATGCCCTTCTTCATGCGTTTGGGAAAAACCGGCGTCGGCTTGCACCAAGGATTTCTACCAGGTGTTCCAGACAGCCATGGATGTATTCGCATGCCAGAGCGGATGGTGAAACTTTTCTTTGAAAATGCCCCACTGCGTACTCCAGTGACAGTCACCCGCTAAGTTTGGCGATTATTAATCCTCAGGCCGAGGTGGGGGTGGAGGCATTCCCTTCGCTTGACCATGCTTTCTCATCTCTCGAAGCCTATTTTGCTGATCAGAGGAAAGGATTAATTTGATTTTCAGCATCATTCCGAGTTGAAGGTGCTTCATCTCATTTTCAATCGCTAGAACCTTACCAAGCTGCAAAAGAACATTTTTTTCATCGGGGCTAGTCAGTTTGAGAAGATTATCAAGGGTTTCCTCCTCTGAGCTGAGTTGCCATTGCAGATCAGTGAAACGGGGAAGAGTTTTTATCATCTCAGCGCGTATCGCCGCCTGCTGATCAAGAGTGAGGTCAATCGCCTTCTGATTGCGCATGACAAGCTCGGGAGGAAACAGACTTTCTGACTTTATGCCACTTCCTGGGTTGCCAGATAGTGGACGTGGTCCGTCCTGTGGCGGCGGGGGCGGTGGGGGTTGCTGGCTCCATGCTTGGGAGCTGATAATAACGAAGAGGGCAAGGAGAGGGAGTTTCATAGTGATTGGGTTTGAGTTGTGTGTGTATCGCCATCCTCAATCCACGCGTCTGTATTCGTGGCTGAGGCGGAAGAAATGGAATGACTTGTATCTGCAAGCAGGCCATCCGTGGAAGCTGACCAACTAGAGATCGCCGCCCATGATGCCGTTTCATCAACGACGTCAACGGTGCTTTTTGTGAAGGACGATCCGAAGTAAAGGAGCGCCGTCAATAAAGCCATTCCCGCAACGAACCGTCCCCATGGGAATAACTCAAAAAATGAGTCCTCCTTATTGGCTCTGGCTCTTCGGAGCACACGATCCATCGATGGCGTTCTGGCCTCGTCGATTTCTTTTAATCGAGCAAAGGCTTTATGAATGGGGTCGTTGTTTGTGTTCATTGAATAATCCGGTTTCGTTTAAGATTTCGCGCAGGCGGCGTTTCCCTCTGTCGTAGTGAGTTCTAGCGGATCCCACGGAAACTCCCATCGCGATGGCTGCATTTTCGACAGTGAGAAATTGATAGAAAACAAGGTGCAAAACCTCACCCTGTCTTCGAGGGAGTTTTTGCAATGCGGCACGGAAAGTCCCAGCCATCTCATCCGCTTCGACGGCTTCGCCTCTGTCAGGCGGCTGAGAATCACGTTCATGTTCCTTTTGGTATCCCCCGAGGCGTAAAAGCCGTATCCAGCGGCGACGTCGCTCACCGGCAGCTGTATAGCGGATGACTGCAAACAGCCATGTTTTGAATGCCGAGCGCCCATCATAGCGCGCACGACCTTCAAATATCCTCTGGTAAACGGTCTGTAAAATATCCTCTGCATCGTTCGGGTTGGATCCGCAGCAATTCAAAGCCCAGCCATAACTTAGCGTATGGAGTTGCTCAAGTTGCTGGTGCAACTCGGCCTCATCCATAGCTCTTGGCGCAGCCTGATGTTGATGCTCATCCATGAAGTTAGTGGCGACTCATACGTAAATATATGACAGCCATATCAAAAAAAATGGCTCCCTTGATAAAATTCCTCATTCCCAAAAAAAGAATTTATTTTTTGTCATATAACGAGCCTCGGCGAGCCACAAAATTAACAGAACGGCAGCACAATGTCTGCGTACAACTTATCACCCTCAAAAAAACCTCGTAATATGAAAAAGCAAACCCTCGGAACATTAGCCTCCCTACTCATCCTCACATGCCAACCAGCAACTCACGCCACTGCTGCGGGAATGCCCGCGCCACTCAAGATCGGCGATCGCGTTCAGACCAGTGAATCCACGCCTGTTTGGACGACACCGCCCATCGGGGGCACTCTCAGTGGCACTCAGCTTCTCAAGGCGACAGGTTCACTCACGGAGGGCCCGGTGCGTTCCGGCGATATGTGGTGGTGGAAAGTGAATTTCGATACTGGTGTCGATGGTTGGGCTCCGGAGAGGAAAATCCGAACTCCAGACGGGAATGCACCCGCTCCGCGCTTGGCGGCAACTGCCCCTAGGCCACCTCAACCCGTATCGGATTCTTTTGTTCAGGTTCAGCCCGCCAGCGGTGCGGTTGTCAACACGTCGAAGATCGCCCTCAAGGGAAAGCTCACCCACGACGTCTATGCCGCATCTTTGGTCGGCTTTAAAATCAATGGCAAGAATGTCTCGGTAGATAGAAACGGCGACTTCACCTTACCAGTAACGCTCACTCCGGGTAACAACACGTTTACCATCGAGGCCGTCACCCCCAATCCGCGTCAGCATATGAATCAGATCTCGGCTTACATTGATGGCTCGGTGGTCTACGGCACGGACTCGGCAAGAGCCGCTGCCTTGAGAACATTTCAAGGTGGGCTCCTGAAGACTAGTGGCACCGACCTCATGCCACTCAATACAACCGGCTTTGCGAATGCCAACGATGCCCATTTTTTCCCAGACAATCAGATGTTTTTGTCCGGTGACGTGAGGGCCAACGAAAATGTGGAACTGAGCGCCATTCACACTCTCTTCCTCCGCGAGCACAACCAGATCGCTAAAGCGATATCCGCAGCGAATCCCAATCTGACGGATGAGGAGATTTTCCAAAATACACGCAAAATCGTTGTTGCCGAAATTCAAGTCATCACCTATCGGGAATTCTTGCCCGCACTTCTCGGCACAAAAGCCATTCGGCCCTACGAAGGCTATCGTCCCGATGTGAACCCCGGAATCGCTACGGAGTTCTCCACGGGTGCGTATCGCATCGGCCATACCCTCATCAACGATGACGTTGAACTCTTAGACAACGACGGAAATGA
>CAMDOJ010000037.1 GCA_945903555.1 Chthoniobacter flavus | reverse complement strand
TTGCAATCAATGCAAACCAAGGAGAATCCAAGTGGATCCGACTGCAATGTACGCAAAGCCAGTTGGCAATCGGAAACTGGCACGCAATGGGCACCAAAAACAGATGCAGTAGACTCAACAATACGGTGAATGAGACAAGAATCATCAACAGCAAGAATCTTCATATAAGGGGTCAAGTTCGAATACTAACCACAAGAAAATTAAGATGCAAACACCAATAATCACCAATAATCGCAAATACCTCAGGCGGTTTAAAATTAGTTTCCTAGCAAGCGTGCAAATAGAATCCACCAAGAGACCCGTACGATCGCTGTCTACCATGTAGGCATCAACCGGAGGGACGGGCAAACGCGAGAGATCCGATGCAGTCTTAAAAACAATACACCGGTTTGACGGTCGGGCTACGCCACCTTTTAATCCTAGACGAAACTCAAGATCAATCGCAGTGAGTATCTGTCCACGGAGATGAACAACGCCGCGCACATACGACGGCGCTAAGTGTACTGGAGTTACGGCGGGAGCGCGCAGCACTTCTTTCACCCAGAGCAGATCGCAAGCGTAACTCTTCCCCTCCGAAATGAACTCAAGAAGTTGAAGATTCAAACCCTGCTCCTGACTTATTACTAAAGGCGAAGACATGCAGTCAGTATCCCTAAAACGAAATTATAGCCGCATCTCGTGTCTCATATACAGGAACGGTCTCCATACCCTGGAAAGGATTCGAAATATCTTTCAAAGCGGGCATTTTCATACTGGTAACCACAATGGTTGGAAGTGTCGCAAGAACAGTCGCAGCCCCTACGATGCGCCATTCCATTTGGAGCGCCACCCCTTCATTGATGATCGTCGTAAGCGCACGGAGAACGGGAACTCCAACATTGGACACCTCCGTCATATCAATGAGGATTTGATGGAAGCCGGCATTCACAAGGCCCGCTATCTTCTTCTTCGCTTGCCGAGCGAGGAGGCGTGAGCCACTTTCGGAAAGAGCCTGCGGCAGAACGGCGACCTGAACGATCCCTTCTGCAGAAAAATAAAGCGGCGTAATGTCGACACCCAGCGCTGCCATCACGCTATCCGGCAACTCTCCGAAATTGATAGGCTTGGTGATAAAATCGGTAATACCGACTTTCTTGCCATCATTCTGCTCGGTTGTCGCCGTCTTGAGAGACAGAGCAACAATGGGCACGTTTTTAAGAACTGGGATGGATTTCAGCAATTGAGCGAAGCTTAATGCCGCGTTATTGTTGAAGGCCAAACTCATCAAAATGATATCTGGCGCATTTTCGTCTGCCACAGTCGGTACAACGAGCGCTTCCGAAAAGTGCCCCCCCATACGTTTCGTCTCGGCCATATCAAGGAGGCCGCGGGCGACATTGGCATCCGTGCTGCACTTCAGGTAGCTCACCATGGCATCCTCTGGACTATTCGCTCCAGCGACTGACCACCCGAGAGATGAAACCGTATTTTTTATCGAATCAACAATCGACGCAAACTCGTCGATGACTAAAACCTTGATCGGATCCGTGGCTTTTATTTCTTTCTTCGGAACAACTGCGGCAGGGGCTGGCGCGGGTGCTGATTTAAGATTCATTTTAATAAATCGGGAAACTCGGTCAACAACAGCATCATCAGCGAATGGCTTGACGATGTAATCACGGGCGCCCATTTGCGCGATCTTGATCACATTTTCTTTACCAGCCTCGGCCGTGAGCATGATGACCGGAATGCTTTTGAGCTCAGGATCAGCCTTGAGCTTGGCAAGGCATTCGACTCCGTCCATCACGGGCATAGTCACGTCCAACAAGATCAGCGAGGGCTTCTCTTTTCGAGCGGCATCTAATCCCTCTTGACCATTACTGGCAAAGACCAAATCCACATCATAGGGCGCAAATCCACGAGTAATAAACATGTGAACCATCCGACTATCATCAATACTGAGAATTTTTGGCACGCTCATAATATTTTTTAAAAAATCAGGCAAAAGCAGCAAAAGTTTGAACCACAAGAGGGGCTTGGCACCCTTCGATTGTATACGCATTACGAACGCTGACCGATGCCGTCATCGTTGCGATATTTATTTTATCCCCGATGACCACTGATGGGATACTCAAAGTGCAGTTGAAACCCAAATCGCAAAGCTGTGATTTGAAGTTGCCGGCGATCATGTTTGTTAACTCCGAGACAACATCGGATACATCTTGGTCAGAAACTGGTCCGCCAAAAATTTTTTCCGCAATCAATTTGGCCAATTCGCTGGGGAAAGCCGTGTAAACAACGCCACATGCGTGTCCACTTAAGGAAATCGAGCCTGCGATTCCGTTAAAGGAAAAAGCCATCGGAGCAGCGATATTTCCCTCACCAGGAATAGCCGTCAACCCAGCCATCGTTTCAAGAACCAACGGGGTAAAATGATTGATGATCTGAAGCACTGTTTCGCCGCTTGGTTCTTTGGTTGCAGTCATGTGATGATTAAAAAATGAGCGCCATTTTTAACTGTAAAAACCCTATATTTTCCAGAAATAAAAAATAGCCCGAATGCTTGAACCACTTCATGCCATAGTCGTCAAATACTTTCTTAAAACGTTTTTAAAAAGGGGCATTGAAAAAGCTATCCTTCTCATTTAGCAGCACCAACGCACAACGGGATTGAGGCGTGCCTTGGTATTGCGGTAAAACATCGGGCTCTTTAGAGTTTTTTGATAGGTCTCACATCCATCACCTCCCGCCCAAAGATCGAGGGAAAATAAAAAGGTCAAAAAAAATGTCGTCTTTTTTGATCTGGTTTGGGATAAGCGCTTGCTTTTTTTAAAGATCAACGGCAAAACGCACCCTCCGCTTATAATTAGTGCCTTTAACTTCACACATATGAATCACAAATCTCTCCGCTTAAGACTGAATTTTCAAATTGCCCTTTTTGTTTTATCCTTTATAGGATTTGGCATTCTTGCCTTCAACACGCTCAGCGCTCTGCGGGTGAATGGGCCGATCTATAAAGACATCGTTCGGGGAAAGGATTTGATCGCAGACATTCTTCCTCCCCCGGCGTATATCCTCGAAAGTTACCTTGTCGCCCTTCAGCTAGCCGGTGAGAACTCGCCTGCAAAAATCAATGACCTCAAAGAGACCCTGGCGAAACTCAAGTCGGAATATAACCAGCGCCATGTTTTCTGGAAAACCGAACTTCCGGAAAGCGCGACAAAGGATGTTTTTTTACAGGATTCGCAAAAGCCAGCTTTGGAATTTTATGCCATTATCTTTGAGAAGCTGATTCCAGCTCTAGATGCGGGCGAGCGTGAAAAAGTGAATGAAATCCTTTACGGTATCATGCGCGATAAATACGAAGCCCATCGGAAATTTATTGATCAAGTTGTCAAAGAAACGACCAGCGAAAATCAACGCATTGAGGCGAATGCCCAGTCCTCTATTGATACTCGAACGGCACTGATGTTGGGACTTGCCCTCTTTGTCACACTCGGCAACGTCATTTACTCGACGCTTTTCTCAAGAGCCATCTCGACCGCCCTTCAAAAGCTTTCCCAAATTCTTGGCAGTGCCTCCTCACAAATCGCCGATGCAGCCGGTCAAGTCTCGGCATCAAGCCAAACTCTCGCCGAAGGAGCCAATGAACAAGCCACCTCGCTTGAGGAAACAAGCTCCGCGCTGGAGGAAATGGCTTCCATGATTTCACTCAACGCCGATCACAGTGGAAATGCTCAAAATATAGCCACTTCTACCCGTCAATCAGCAGAGTTGGGGGTTGACGAAATGGGCGAAATGATTCTCGCCATGGAAGCCATCAAAAACTCCAGTAATGAAATCTCCAAGATCGTCAAATCGATTGATGAAATTGCATTTCAGACAAATATTCTCGCCCTCAATGCGGCGGTCGAGGCCGCCCGTGCCGGTGAGGCCGGCGCCGGATTTGCTGTCGTCGCGGATGAGGTTCGTAGCCTCGCTCAACGAGCTGCATCCGCAGCAAAAGAGACATCAAGCAAAATTGATGATGCTATTCAAAAAAGCAATACAGGGGTGATAATCACAACGAAGGTCAAAAATAGCCTTCACCAGATTGTGGATAAGGCCCGCCAAGTTGATCAACTCATCTCACAAATCGCGTCAGCTTCGAAAGATCAAAGTAGCGGTATCCAGCAAGTCAATGTGGCTGTTTCTCAAATGAACAAAGTCACCCAATCCAATGCTGCCAGCGCAGAGGAAACGGCCTCCGCTTCGGAGGAAATGACCGCTCAAGCCGATGACCTCAAAAGCGCCGTCTCCAACCTCCAAGCGCTCATCAATGGTCGCAACCGATAACACAGAGAGACAGATCGTTTGCTAAAGTAATTCTCATTAGCCTATTGTGAATTTCTATAACAAGGATTGTTTCTTATTGCGAATAAGGCTTTTTCAGTTATGAAGAATTTATTTCTGTGAAATCTTAGGATTGATTGAGAATAAGCGGGTTCAATTTTTTTGTCGTTTTTGATTTTTTAGATAATGAGTAATTCACCTTCATCGATTTCAGCGCAGGCATTAGCTATTCACTCCCGATTTGGAATCGAACTCGCTTTTGTGGTTCCAAACGAGGAAGCCGGCCTCTTGCCCATCAATAGCTTCTTTATGGAATTGGAAGATCTGGCTACTCAAGACATGCCAGAGCTATTGGTGAAGAGCATCGCCAAGGGCCGTGAGTGGTTGAACGAAACGTTCGAAGGCACGATGACTTTTTCTCAAAAAACCATCACCCACCTCAACGAATGGCATGGATGGTTCGGCGAAGCTATTTCCGCTTGGCAGATGAGTAAAAAGCTTCCCCCTCACCCAGCGGGATGGGAATCGACCGGGTCTACTTCCACTGGCAACACCGACGCTCCTTCCTCGGAAGAAGCGCACAGCGAAGTCAGTGTCGAAGAAAAAGCCATCGAACTCAACCTGAAGGAAGATGCGGAACTTCTCCATGAATTCCATGCCGAGTCTATTGATGGACTCCAGAGTATCGAGCAAGGTCTTCTCGTTCTTGAGGACAATCCCAGCGACTCGGGCACAATTAACTCGATCTTCCGCGCTTTCCATACCTTCAAGGGGGCTGCTGGTTTTCTACGCCTCATTGCCTTGCAGGACTTGGCTCATGACCTCGAGTCCCTCCTCGATGCGGCGCGTCAGTCTAAAATCAAAATCACCACGCCGATCATCGATATCATTCTCGCTGGCTCGGATGCGCTTAAAAAATACACTTATCAGATCGGACTCCAACTCAAGGGAACCAATGCTGGTTCACCCATCGTAGTTCCGACGAGCCACGTCATTCAGCGTGTGAGGGCTGCCCTCAGAGGCGACTTGCCGCCCACTACGCCTCCGCCACCCCAAGTTGCCGCCAAGGCCCCAGAACCAATCGCGGAAGCCCCAACTCCTGATCCAACAATTTCCGCGGAACCCAAACCGCAATCTCCGCCAACCGAAACGGCACTCAATGTCATTTCTCAGAAAAAAGGGCCATTAAATACCATCGAGGTCAACGTCACCCACCTCATTCCCACCCCCACTGCATCGAAAGAACAAAGCGCCGTGAAGGACCAGAGCTCCGGATTTGTGAAGCTCGATACAGCGAAACTCGATGCGCTCATTGACTTAGTGGGCGAGCTCGTGATTGCTCAGTCGATGGTTGTTCAAGACCCCTCGATTCAGAACTTGGAAAGCCGCAATCTGGCCAGAAGCCTTCGCCAACTCAGCCGGACGACCTCAGAGCTTCAGCGCAACGCCATGTCACTCCGAATGGTTCCTGTTCGCTCAGCTTTCCAAAAAATGGGACGACTCGTTCGCGATATCTCTGCCCAACAAAAAAAACAAGTTCAATTGGTGCTAGATGGTGAGGAAACCGAACTCGATCGCAACATCGTGGAAAAGCTCGCAGACCCCCTTGTTCACATGATCCGCAATGCCGTCGATCATGGCTTGGAGTCACCAGAAGAACGCGTTGCCAATGGCAAAAGTGCCCTTGGTACAGTGCGACTCTCCGCCTCCCACCAACGCGGCGGCATTCTCATTCGCATTCAAGATGACGGCAAGGGACTCAACACAAAAAAAATTCTCGCCAAAGGCATCGAACGCGGGCTCGTTTCCCCAACAGCTGAGCTCACCGAATCCGAAATTTACAACATCGTTTTTATGCCGGGATTCTCGACAGCGGAGACGATCACCGATCTCTCTGGACGAGGCGTGGGCATGGATGTCGTTAAGAGAAATATCGAGAGTTTACGTGGCAAAGTGGAAATCCAATCCGTTCTCGGAAAAGGCTCCACTTTCACCATCCTTCTCCCTCTCACGCTCGCCATCATTGATGGCCTCATGGTGGGTATTGGAAATGACCGTTACATCATTCCTACGATTTCCGTCCGCGAATCCTTTCGCCCAAAAGTCGGCATGGTCACCTCGATTCACGAACGCGGAGCCGTTGTCAGCGTTAGGGGGAGACAGACCCCTGTCCTCCGCCTTGGGGAATTTCTCGGCACCGAAGGAATCAAAGCCAAAAACTACGAGGATGGCATCATCATCGTGGTCGAGTCCGGCGAAGACATGCGCGGCATTCTTGTCGATGAACTCATCGGGAAACAAGAAGTCGTCATCAAGAGCATGGGCGAGACTTTTAAAGATAATCACCTTCTTGCCGGCGCCGCAGTGCTCGGCGATGGCTCGGTCGGTCTCATTCTCGATGTCGATACACTCGTAAATCTTTAAAAAATCATAACAAAATCAAAACAAAATCCACGATGACCACACAAATATCTTCCGATAATAAATTAAAAACGGGCCGCTACCTCACTTTCAGCCTCGGCAACGAATCGTATGGAATTCCAGTTTTAAACGTTCGCGAAATCATTCGCCTCTGCCCGATCACGCCAGTCCCAAGAATGCCGACCCATATTAAAGGCGTCATTAACCTTCGTGGTACTGTGATCGCCGTGCTCGACTTGCGAGCCAAGTTTCAGCTCGCCTTGGGCGATTACTCCGACCGTGCTTGCATTATCGTCGTCCAACTCAATGGACCAGATGGAACAAAGACCCTTATGGGTGCCATCGTCGATGCCGTTGAAGAAGTCGTTCAATTGAGAGATGATTCCATCGAACCAGCTCCGGACTTTGGCGGATCCCCTGATACCCAATACATCATGGGTGTAACCACCTGCACCGGGTCGGTGAAGACCCTTCTCGATATTCAGAAAATCTTCTTAGACGACGCCTCCATAACCCGCGCGCTACCTGATGGCAAGGCGAGAGAGAGTGCACTTCTCGGCGCAAGAAATGCTTCAAACGCAGCTGAAACAAACCTGCTCGGAGTCGGTAAGTAATCACACAATCACGACTACCAATCACAAAAACAAAACTCATATGAACAACTGGACCATCGGTCGTCGAATCTCCACTGGATTCACATTAGTATTAATCATCACTCTCGGACTCGGTGTATTCTGCCTTTTCCGATCTTTAGGTTTAAAAACCAACATCCTTGATCTCGGAGAAAACATCATGCCTAGCATCGAACTCCAATCCAAATGGATTGCGGAAATTGATACGAAGATGATCTGCGTACAGCAACTCAATGACACACTCTCCGCAGAGCGTCGCGCCGAGATCATGAAGCGCTTGCACGAATCCACGGAAAACGCCGCTAAATTCATCAAGCAATACGAGCCCATGATCGTGTCTGATAAAGACAGAGCATGCTGGGTGGATGCAGGGAAAACGAATGAAGAGCTCACCGTTGCGATCGCAAAAACCATCGAACTCCTTGCTGCAGCACAGCAATCGGAACCCGCTAAAGCTGAGCTCAGCCACTATCTACAAACCATACTCGACCCGACCTATGAAAAGGCTTCAAAAGCAGCCGATGCAGGGATCGAATACAACATTGAACTCGGAAACGAACATACCAAGGCCGGTCACGAAAATGCGGACACCACGATATTGTTGATCATGATTGTTACAGGAGCTGTGACTCTCGTCGCTGTATTCATCAGCTGGCAGATCACGAGCACAACAAACAAAGCGCTCCGGGGATTGGCAGCGGATCTGGACTGCGGATCTCTCCAAACCGCCTCTGCCGCTCGCCAGGTTTCCATGGCCAGCAATCAACTCTCCTCCGGTTCCAGCGAACAAGCCTCCTCCGTCGAAGAAACCAGCAGCTCCCTCGAAGAAATGTCGAGCATGATCCGCGCTACTGCGGACAATGCCCAAAAAGCCAAATCCCTCGCCAGTGATGCCCGCAAGGAAGCAGAAATAGGCTCGCATATCATGGGTGAAATGATGGACGCAATGAAAGCCATCGACTCATCGAGCGCTGAAGTCGCCAAAATCGTTAAGAACATTGACGAAATTGCATTCCAGACAAACATCCTCGCACTCAACGCCGCTGTTGAAGCAGCCCGTGCAGGTGAAGCTGGTGCAGGCTTTGCCGTTGTCGCCGACGAGGTACGATCCCTTGCTCAACGCAGCGCTGCCGCCGCCAAGGAAACAGCCGATAAAATCGAAGCTGCCATCGCCAATAGCCGCAGCGGTTCGGCTTGCTCGAGCAAAGTCGGCGAATCTCTCAAGCACATCGCTGAAAAGGTTTCCGCCACCGACGCACTCGTGGCCGACATCGCAACCGCCGCTACGGAGCAATCGCAAGGTATACAGCAAATCAATAACGCAATGAGCCAAATGGACAAAGTCACCCAAGGCAACGCCGCCAGCGCCGAAGAGAGTGCCAGCGCCGCAGAAGAACTCGATGCCCAAGCAGAAACCATGAAGGATCTTGTCGCCAAACTTCGAGGTCTCGTGGGCGGATCCTCTACCGCATCGTCAGAACCCTCACCCGAATCACGCACCCAACCAGCGCCTCGGACTTCTCACGCACCCACTCGATCCACCAGTTCACGCTCGATCCCCATGCCTGATGACTCCTCCTCACTTAGCGCAAGCAACGACGACTTCCGTAATTTCTAGGTGAGTAAACTCTCTGTCTTTACCACACCGGTGATTCTCAATCAAGAAACGCCACTGTCGGCAGAAGCCTACAGGGCTATCGTGGATTTAGTCTATGAGCATAGTCGGATTAAGCTTGGGAATGACAAGCAGGCCTTGCTTTCGAGTCGCTTGGGAAGGCGATTGCGTCTTCTGGGCCTGACTTCGTTTGATGAGTATTGCGCCCTCCTGCGTTCGCACCGTGCCCAAGACGAGATTGATGAACTCATCGATCTCATCTCGACGAACCACACTCGGTTCTATCGTGAGCCAGATCACTTTCAGTTCCTCACGGATAAGATTCTCCCCACCCTGATCCCGCAACTGATCGCTAAGCGCTCCAATCTCCGCATTTGGTCGGCAGCCTCCTCCTCAGGCGAAGAACCCTACACCCTTGCCATCGTTTTATTGGAGTTTCTCCGCGCGCATCCAATGATCGACTGGCAGATTTGGGCATCCGACATCTCTAAAACCATCTTGGATGCAGCCAAAAAAGGCATCTACCGCATGGACACGGTGGAACCCGTCCCACCCGACCTCCTCAAACGCTACTTTCAGAAAGGCGTGGGCTCCCAAGTCGGATTTTGTCGGGTCAAGCCCGAGTTGCGCGACAAAGTGCAATACGAGCGGGTCAATCTGTTTCAAAATGAATACCCGATCCCACTCAAGCAACACGTCATCTTCTGCAGAAATGTGATGATTTATTTTGACATTCCTTCTCGAGAATTGGCCGTCAAACGATTGGCCCGCCACCTTGCCCCCGGAGGCTTCCTCATCGTTGGTCACTCCGAGAGTCTCATGGGCATTCAGCACAACCTGAAATCGATAAGACAGGGGGTTTATCAGCTGCCATGACCCCAATAATGCCCCCCCTTGGAAAAAAAATCCGAGTTCTTGTCGTTGACGACTCGGCAATAGCCCGTCGAGCGATCATGGATGCGCTTTCCCGTGACCCTGAAATCGAAGTGGTCGGTGGCGCAGAAGATGCCTACGTCGCTCGGGAAAAAATCCTCGCCCTCGAACCAGACGTCATCACCCTCGATCTCGAAATGCCCCGCATGGACGGGCTTTCGTTTTTGAAAATTCTGCAAGCGCACCATCCGATTCCGGTTGTCGTAGTCAGTTCACTCACGCAGGCCGGATCAGCGAAGGCGATGGAGGCCATGGAAGCAGGCGCTATCGACGTGATCGGTAAGCCCAGCGCCAGCCAAAACTTTGCCCAGATGGCAAAGTCCCTAGCCTACCATGTCAAAGGTGCTGCGCAATCGCGAAACCGTGGAAAAGGAGAAAAAGCCGCTCGTGATGTATCCACGCCATCAACCCCCTCAGCCTCGATCACCCCATTCTCTCCCCGTCGCGTAATAGTAATAGGCTCATCTACCGGAGGCGTCGAAGCCCTACGATACCTCCTCCCTCGCCTCCCAAAGGGCCTTCCTCCGATCGTCGTGGTGCAACACATTCCAGCCAACTTTTCGCGAATCATGGCTCATCACCTTGATGAATTGTGCCCGTTTCCTGTACGTGAGGCCACTGATGGCGAGGAACTGAAGGCCGGCCACTGCCTTGTGGCGCCTGGAGATTTCCACTTGGCACTCACCCCATTCGGCATGGGCTACAAAGTTCGCCTACCGCAATCCCCGCCGGTGCATCATTGCCGTCCCTCCGTCGATATTCTGTTTCGATCAGCTGCGACCCACGCCGGCCATCACGCCTTAGCCATCCTCCTCACAGGCATGGGTGTCGATGGCGCCATCGGCATGAAAGAGATTCAGGCTACTGGCGGGGAAACCATAGCCGAATCCGAAGAGAGTTGCGTCGTCTTTGGTATGCCTCAAGCTGCTATTCGTTTGGGTGCAGCCAATCAAATTCTCCCTTTATCCCTAATGCCCCAAGCGATCCTTGCCGCAATTAACGCTAAACCCAAAAAATAATTTGATCGGCCTACCGTCTTTCCTCTACAAATCCATCACTTTGGATACACCTCTCATTTAGAGGCTTGTCCTGTTAAATCCCAGCAGCTCGACATAATATTAATCCATGAGTAATGACCTAACAGCACAACAAGAAGCGTTACCTAAAATCGCGTCGCAACAGGTTCATGAATCCCTCAAAAAATCGGAGGTTCTTGTCGTTGATGACAGCCGCCTGATGCGAATGGTCCTCACCAAGGCACTCAAGGAGCTGGGATTCACCAATATTGACGAGGCGATACATGGCCGTGACGCGATTGAGAAGCTTTTGGCAAAGCAATACGACCTCATGTTATTGGACATGGAGATGCCTGAAATGAACGGCATTGAGGTCCTCACAGCCATGAATCTGGACACCCGGCTCAAGGGGACTCCGACGATTGTTATTTCTGGAAACGAGCAAATCGACCTCGCCGTTCAGTGCATCGAAGCAGGTGCCGAGGATTATCTCATTAAACCTCCAAACCCCACCCTCCTCCGCGCCCGAGTCACCACTTCACTCGAAAAGAAACGTCTTCGTGATCTCGAGAAACTCCGCTTTGCGCAACTCCAAGCAGAAAAAGAACTCGTCGAAATTGAGAAAGAGAAATCCGAGCGCTTGCTCCTGAACATCCTCCCCGCCGCCATTGCTGGACGCCTTAAAAGCGGCGAGAAAAGTATCGCTAATGGCCACCAAATCGTCTCTGTCTTATTTGCCGATCTCTGCGGTTTTACCGCTCTCTCACGCAAAACGACCCCCGCCGATCTCGTATCAATGCTCAACGGCATCTTTGTTGCCTTCGATACCATCGTTGAAAAACATGGCATCGAGAAAATCAAGACTATTGGAGACTGCTACATGATGGTTGGAGGACTCCCAAACCATCGTGATGACCACGCTCATGTGGTAGCGGAAGCGGCTATCGAGATGGTTGATGCCCTTGCCGACCTAAACAAAAAAAACGGCACCGAACTCGCCATGCGTATTGGAATTCACTCCGGTCCAGTCGTAGCGGGTGTCATCGGCAAAATCAAATTCACCTACGACCTTTGGGGCGATACCGTCAACGTCGCAAGCCGTATGGAATCCTCTGGACTCCCAGGGAGAATTCACCTTTCGGAACAAACGAAAGCCACTTTAGATTCGCATTTTTTGCTTGAAGAACGTGGCATGGTCGAATGCAAAGGCCTCGGCCAAGTCAAAACCTTCTTCCTCAACGGTAAAAATTAAAAATACCCGACAGCT
>CAMDOJ010000036.1 GCA_945903555.1 Chthoniobacter flavus | reverse complement strand
TGGCGATCGCGCTGGATGATTTGAGTCGAAAGAGCGGCGGCCTTGAGGCCAAGGCTTTCGCAGACGCTTTTTTCCACCTTCGGATCCAAGTGCGCGTGGGTTCCTACGGCTCCGCTGATTTTGCCAACTCGGATGCGCTCGCGAGTTTCGCGCAGACGCTCCAAGGAGCGAGTGAACTCATCATACATCAGAGCCATTTTGAGCCCAAAGCTGATGGGTTCCGCATGGATGCCATGGCTGCGGCCAATCATGGGCGTGAATTTATGTTCCTTCGCACGAACGGCAACAGCCTCTCGGAGGGCGAGCAGATCCTTTTCCAGCAGGTTCAGTGACTCCAGCATTTGTACGGCCAGTGTCGTGTCGAGAAGGTCGGAGGAGGTGAGTCCTTGGTGAATCCAACGAGCGGCTGGGCCAACGCGGGAGGCGACGTCCTCAATGAAAGCGATCACATCATGGTTCGTGCGTTTTTCAATTTCCCGAACCTTGTCGATATCGAAGGCCCCCTTCGCGCGGATCTCGGCGGCATCCTCTTTCGGGATCGTGCCCAACTCGGCCATCGCTTCGCAGGCGAGAGTTTCGATCTCGAGCCAAATTTCCAATTTTCTCTTCTCGGTCCAAAGGGACCGCATTTCCGGCAGTGAGTAACGTTCAATCATCAGGCGGGCATTAAAACCACCTCAACGGGATTACGCCAACACCGGAATGAAAAAAATCCAACATGGCAGAAATCGTTTTGCCGGACGGTCCTCGTTTTTGTCTGCATTTTTTCTATTGCCGTATTGGGATGGTGCGCTAATCTTCCGCTCCTGCCAAATGCCCATGAAGGTGATCGCAAGTTCACTTAGCGGATAAGAAAGCAGGAGATTTAAACAAACAAATTCATCCGCCAGGGTAGCTCAGCGGTAGAGCAGGGGACTCATAAGCCCTTGGTCGGGAGTTCGATTCTCCCCTCTGGCACCAAAAATATTTTATGGCCAATACCAAATCAGCAGCAAAAAGCGCCCGCCAAAGCACGAAACGTCGTGAACGCAACGCCTCCGTCATCACCGGTGTAAAAACCCGTCAAAAGAAGCTCCGTGCAGCCCTCGCAGGCGGCGACGCAGCCGTGTCGAAATCGGAATTCAGCGCATGTTCCTCCGCTCTCGATAAAGCTGTTAAATGCGGCACGCTCCACCGCAACGTGGCCAATCGCCGCAAGAGCCGCCTGAATAAGGCTCTCGCGAAAGCGACCGCAGCCAAGTAATAACGAAGGGGCGAAATACTTCGCCCAGCCGCGGTGCCCGCGCGGCCTTCCCGGTGGGTATGGTATGCCAACCTGCAAAATCGTTTGATAAAAAACGGCCCTTTAGCTTTTGGTTTCACGTTTGGAATTGAAATGACATCAGCGGTGAGACCTCATTTCCAGCAAGATGCCTTGCTGGTTTTTTCGTCTACTGAAGTGAGGTAGATTTCTGGAATTGATCCTTCAACAGGATTTCAGGATGTCTAAATGAACTTTATCTCATTGCCTTCGTCGAAAATACACGAGGGGTGCGTGCGCCCAGAAAAAAATCATTGAGTCACATAGTCTGAAGGTATAAAATATATATCGTTGATTTCGAGTATGATTCAATCAAGAGCCATAACAACAAGAAGAAGCATGGCATTGACTTCCGCGAGGCCCAAGTCCTCTGGGAAGATGAAGATCGATTGCTCATCCCGGCCCGCAGTGAAACCGAGACACGTTTTGCACTTCTCGGAAAAACAAAAAGCAAGATATGGGTTGCCTTTTACACACTGCGAGGCGAGGCCATTCGGATTTTTTCAGTGAGACGAGCACGAGAAAAGGAGGAACACCAATATGACAGCGGAAGAACTGGATAAAATTTTCGATGATGGGAACGAGGACATCCTGCCTTATCTCGACCTAGCGAGGGCGGTCAGGCCAGGGCATCAGGCTAAGCGAGTTAATGTGGACTTTCCTGCTTGGATGATCACAAAACTCGATTTTGAGGCGGATCGCTTGGGTGTGCCTCGGCAATCACTCATCAAGGTCTGGATAGCCGAACGGCTGGCTGGGGCCCAAAAGTTAAAAGTGGCTGCACAGTCAGATTGAGCAAATCTGATGCATAAAGGATTTCTGTATTTCCTCCGCCAAATAACGTTAGCTAAAATTACCAGACAACTGCTAGTCAAACGTCTAGCCTAATCCCATGACGCCAAAATTTACCTGCTGGCAAGAAGACGATGGAATGTTTCTCGGTTATTTAAACGACTACCCTGATCACTGGACGCAGGGGGAGTCTCTCCAAGATTTGAAGGATCACCTTCGAGACTTACATGAAACCTTATCTTCGGGAGCGATTTCAGGAATCAAAAAAGTAGAGGAATTAGAGTTGGCGTGAAGAGGCGCGATTTGATTTCCAAGGTGGAGTCAGTCGGCGCAGTCCTGATCTGACATGGAGCCAAGTATGACATATATCACAATCCGAAGACCGGAGCGACACAACCAATTCCTCGCCACAAAGAAGTCAGCGAGCTTCTCGCCCGTAAAATCCTTCGAGATCTTACAAAAGAATAAATTCAGACATCCTGACGTGGTCCATGTAAAATGGTGAATTCAAGGAAACAGTTGATCCCATGCGAGACGAAAATCAGTTCCTACACGGGCGAGACGCCCATGCCCCCTTGGCCTTTGCGTCTCACACCCTTTCCTCACACTTCAGGATTTCTGAAATTTTGAGAAAGGCGACTTCTGTGAGGACATCTTGTTATCATTCGCTTGAGACTATGAAAACCCACTCATACCATTGTCTCTTTGAAATTAGACTTTGCACCGCAAAAGAAGGGGGCATGGCCGTCTCGGCCGTGTTGAGACTGGCCTACTTGCTCTCGCCCTTCCCATTGGAACCAAGGAGAAGGCCAAAGAACACAGGCGGGACGCACTGTGCTCCTCTCCTAAAGTCCAAAAGCAAGCTGTTTTTGGTATCATAACGCCCATCTATGAGCTCCAAGCGATCGCGTCCTGCTAAGAAATCGTTGTCCTCTCTCTACGTCTCCTTCACTGGAGTCGAGCCTGGTTACGTTCCCAAGCGGTGGGTCAAATTTCCTATTGCGCTTCTGCTCCTGCCTCCCTGCTGGGTTCTCTCGCTGTCATTTTTTACGGCGATGGTCAGCACGACCCTCAACGACTTTTTCTGGGCCAGCCCGGTGTTTTGGTTTTTTGCTGGGGGTTGCGCGATCGCGGCCATTCTCTGCGAGGGATTCCCCAAGCTCGTTATCGCTTACGTGTTGGGTCACGAACTGACGCATGCGCTCTGGGTCTGGCTTCACGGTGGTCGCGTGCATGACTTCCGTGTTACCTCGGAAGGCGGGCACATCATCACGAATAAAACAAATACCTGGGTCGTGTTGGCGCCTTATTTTTTCCCATTTTATACGGCAGGGTGGATTGTGGCCTATGGTCTGGCGTTGCTGATTCCAGGCGTCTCAGCTCAATCGGAGTCTTTGTTTTTTGGCATTGGACTCACTTGGACATTTCACATGATTTACACCGTGAGGATGATCAAAAAGGGCCAACCAGATATTGAATACGGGGGCGTTTTTTTCTCCATTGTGGTGATTTACTTTTTAAATTTGGTCCTCATTTCGGCACTTTTGATTGTGTCTTCACCGAGTGTCGCGTGGACGGGTTTTGCCGGCGATCTGCTGGAAAATGCGATGGATTTTTCTGCTGCCGTAGTGCGCTTGGTCTCTCGCTTCCGATAAAAAGAAGAGTTTCTATAGGTTCAGGTTCCGAGCTTTCCAATTACAGATACATGTCTATGGTTTGAGGTATGCAAAATGAGATTGATGCTCGGGTTGAGAGCAAGGCGCTTCGTATCAATGTGGAGAAGCGATTCTATGGTACGTTTGCCGAGATTGGCGCGGGTCAAGAGGTGGCCAGACACTTTTTTTCCGTGGGGGGTGCCGCCGGCACGATTGCAAAAACGATTTCCGCCTATGACATGACATTCAGCGATGCGATTTATGGGGCAGGCGATCGCTATGTGAGTCGCGCGAGGTTGGAAACCATGTTGTCGCACGAGTTCGATCTCCTTCTAGAGAGGTTGGATGGCGCGTTGGGGGCCGACAGGCGCTTTTTTGCATTTGCGGACACGGTTGCAGCGCGGAGTTTCCGTCGGCATGATGAATCTCACGGTTGGATGGGGCTTCGATTCCAGCACGAGCCTCGCGCTCCTTTCAGCGAGATCATTTTGCACGTTCGCATGCTCGATGAAGAGAATCTCGTGCAACAGGAGGCACTCGGTATTTTCGGAGTCAATTTGTTTTACGGCGCTGCCTACCATTCTGGTGACCCCCGAGCCCTCATTAAGTCGCTTTCCGATGACTTGAGGCCCGGCCGCATTGAGGTTGATATGATCCGGTTTTCCGGTCCAGCCTTCGAGGGCATCGACAACCGGATCATGAATCTGGAGTTGATCGTCCAAGGGCTCACCCAGTCTGCCTTGTTTCGGCCCGATGGCGAAGTTGTTCAGGCCGCGGATGCCTTTTACAAAAAGCCATTGCTCGTCGAGCGCGGGAGCTTTCGGCCCGTCACTTTGGTAACGAATGATATGCTCGACGGGGCACTTCGTATGTTTGAGCGCGAGGACGGAGTGCCAGATGAAAAGCCCGAAATCCTGATGGAAATCACCATGCAAAATCTTCTTTCGGGGGGGCAGCTTGATCTGCGCGATTTTCTTGATCGCGTGGATATGCTGACTTCGCTCGGACGTACCGTTCTGATCTCCAATTACGGGGAGTTCTATCGTTTGGTGAATTTTCTGACCCGCTACACGGCGGGGCCGATTGGTCTTCCGCTCGGGATTCCAAGCTTGAGCGAGATTTTCACCGAGAAATACTACAATAATCTCGAGGGTGGCATTCTGGAGGCCCTCGGCCGTCTTTTCAAAAAGAATGTCCGGCTTTACGTCTATCCTTACATTTCGCCGAGTGGGGAGTTGGTGGGTTGTTCGAACTTCCGAGTGGCTCCACAGCTCAAGCATCTCTACGCCCACTTGCTGGAGAATGGATCGATACGAGCCATCGAGGACTACCATCCTGACTATCTCTACATCCGATCCCCGCAGGTACTTGAACTAGTAAGAAAGGGCGATCATTCTTGGGAGAAGATGGTGCCGCCTCAAGTTGCCGCCATCATCAATGATCGTGGATTATTTCAAGCCGAGGATGGGGATCTTCCTCAACCCCGCCCCGAGCAGTAGGGCTCGGTCTCAGCGGGACGAGTATCGATCTTGTTCCTGGCTGGGCATCAAAGTCCAAGTCGTGAATAAAGTGCGTCGAGCGGAAGTTGGAGACCGATGAAAAATTCACCGAAATCGGCATACTGGGCACTCACCTCATCGAATCGCATTTCGTAAACGATCGCTTTTATGTCGGAGGTTGTCTTCGAGAACAAGGTGACGAACCATTCATCGTCATCGAGTCCGGTCGAGCCCGTGATGAGCTGAAGAATGCGACCAGAGTAAGTGCGACCGACGCGCGCGTGCGCGGCCATGAGTTTTTTGCGGGCATCGAAATCGAGGGCATACCAGTTTTGTCCAGGAATGCGGCGCTTAGACATCGGGTAAAGGCATACGACCGGCCAGTCTGGTAGATTGGGCTCCAGACGGTCCTTAAGATATTTGGTGATGCGCTTGCGGAAGGCGTCCATTTTTTCCTCGAAGGCGGGAGTTCCAGAGGTGAGATTTTCTTCTGTTTCGAGACTGAGCGCATATTCCTCGTCGCTCATTGTGTATTCGCTCCGTTCCGTCATCGAGAGCCAACTGAATGCTGGCGAGAGGATGTCCGGGCCAAGGGCGACAGTAAGCCGCTTGGAGAAAGCGTCTGCGATGTGGAGATCGGGTGTGATGAGCATAAAGCCGAGATCGGCTTTCGGGGTCACCATGCTGAAGATGAGGAGTTGGGTATCCGCCGTGGATCTGATCTCGCGCACCAACTCGGCGAGGGCTGTCTTGGCCGAGAACCGCGAGGATTTATCAAGGAGATCCCATTGGCCGTGCTCCACACGGAATAGGAGGTGGATGACGTGACGTCCTTCGGTTGGTAGGATTGGTTTAAGTGGCTGCATAGTTTGTGTTGTTTGAAAAATAATTCGGACTTGAGCAAAAAACGATTGCAATCCGTGGAAAGCGAAACGATTTTCTTGCCCAGTTAACCAAAAAATATCATGGCAGACGTAGCAAACAAATACAGCGACAACGTGGGTGGAAAATTTTATGTGGATGATCAGTGCATTGATTGCGATCTCTGCAGGGAAACCGCACCTGCAAACTTCAAGCGCAATGACGATGGCGGTCACAGTTACGTCTATAAGCAAGTCGAGAGCCCCGAAGAGGAAGCTCTCTGCCAAGAAGCAATGGATGGTTGCCCGGTGGAAGCCATCGGCAATGACGCCTAATTTGACACTGTTTTAAAAAAACCAGCTCTCGGCATTGAATCGCCGGGGGCTTTTTTTATGTCCTCGGATTCTCTTAGAGCGCGTGTGATAGCCGAATGGCGAGGCTTGCCCGAAGCTTCCGAGCGCAAGGATCGTTGCAGCCTCGTGAGCGACGTCCTTCAAAAGCTCCTCCCTCGAATGGGCTTAAATGAGCGCTTGAGCGAACAGCAAGTGAAGGAAGCGTGGTTGGAAGTGGTGGGCGCATTTTTGGCCCAGCACTCCGTTCCGGCGGCACTCAGCGGCGGGGTGCTCCTGGTTCAAGTTTTGCAGCCCAGCGTGCGATATGAGTTGGAGCGGAATTGGAAGGCGGAAATCTTGGAGAAACTGCAGACCCGATTCGGTAAAAAAGTGATCCGTGATGTGAAATTCCGGATTTCTTAGTCAAGAAGGTGAGTCAATTACGTGCATGGCTAGTCGGTGAGTTGCAAAATAAAAGCACTCCCTAACCCTCATTAGAGAAAAATATCATTGCCAATCTGGCGTGCATACGAAGAATTTGCCTGTCGCGGGCAAGATGTCTGCTTAATATTTTTTTTCTCATGAGCGAACGAAGAGTTGTAGTTACTGGCATGGGCGTGGTGAGCCCTGTTGGCAATGATATCGAAACATTTTGGAAATCCCTCATTGAGGGACGAAGCGGCATTCGCCGTTTCCAAGCCTTTGACTCAGCAAACTTCGATTGCAAGATCGCAGGTGAGGTTCCTGATTTTGAGCCTGTTCGCTATTTTAAAAATCCGAAGACGGTGAAGCGCACCGACCGCTTCACACAGTTTGCGATGGCTGGTGCCAAGATGGCCATTGAGGATTCGGCGATAGATTTAGATCAAGTCGATCGAAACCGCTTCGGCGTCATGATCGGCAGCGGTATCGGTGGACTTTACAGCATGGAACAAGAGTCCCAACGATTGATGACTCGAGGACCTTCGCGAGTTTCGCCCTTCACGATCGCCATGATGATTTCCAATATGGCCAGCGGCATCGTATCCATGGAATACGATTTGCGCGGGCCGAATATGTGCATTGTTACTGCGTGCGCGACGGCGAACAATTCGATCGGTGAGGCCTGGCGAATCATCAAGTTCGGCGATGCGGATGGCTTTATTGCCGGTGGATGTGAGGCTACGATTACGCCGCTCGGTATCGGGGGGTTCGGTTCGATGAAGGCTCTGAGCCTTCGCAATGACGACCCAACGAAAGCCTGCCGTCCGTTTGATCGCGATCGGGATGGATTTGTCATGAGCGAGGGGGCCGGTATCGTCGTGCTGGAGGAATACGAACACGCGAAGAAGCGTGGGGCAAAAATCTATTGTGAGCTTGCCGGCTATGGTTGCACGGCTGATGCCTACCACATGACGGCTCCGATGCCGGAGGGCGAGGGTGCTGCGCGTGCGATTCAGATCGCGCTTCGCCACGGCAAGGTCAATCCTGAGGAGGTCGATTACATCAACGCTCACGCCACATCCACGGGCTTGGGAGACATTTGCGAAACCAAGGCCATCAAACTCGCTCTCGGTGACCACGCCAAAAAAGTGCCCATTAGTTCAACGAAGTCGGTGACGGGCCATTTACTCGGGGCCGCTGGCGGCGTCGAACTCGCAGCGTGCGCCATGGCGATCGGCAAGGGGGTCATCCCTCCGACGATCAATCTGGAAAATCAAGATCCCGAGTGCGATCTCGATTGCGTTCCGAACACAGCTCGCGAAGGGAAACTCCGGTGTGTGCTCAGCAACTCCTTCGGCTTCGGTGGACACAATGCCACCCTGCTTTTGAAAGCCGTAGATTAATTTTCTAGGTTTGAGTTCCGAAATCACCAATCCTGCACCGCCTTCGATGCTGGATCCAGACATCGAGGTTCGAACCTATTTCGCGAGAGACAAGAATGCCCTCGTGGCCAGAGGAGATTTTTCCGAGTTGTTTGCCGCGTGGTATCTGCATCGAATGGATCACCATTTGTCTTTTGCTTCGGAATTGGAAGATATCGGGCGGGCCGCGCTAGCCTCGATCACGCTTCACTGCGCGAGTCGCCCTTGGAAGGAAACTTGCGCTTGGACGGTGCAATTTGCCCATCCACGCGTGAATATTTTCGTATCTGGTGATAATAATACCGGCACCGTGATAGCGAATCTACTGACAGAAAATCTCAAGCCGATCGAGAAGGGTATTTTTTATTCTGATGTCGTTGAGAATTTGAAGTCGGCCCGCCGAAGTGTGGTTGATTTCAAAACGAAGTCCTTCTTGGAGGCGGTCGAAACATTTTACACGAATAGCGAGCAACGGATGGCGAGGTTTTTTTGGCACGGGGAAGAAGATCTTGTCATGATCTCCGCGCAACCAGATTGCGACTTGGGATGGCTTCAATCTTTAGATTCGTCATCGATAGAAAGATTGGATCAGGATGTGGAACTTTCCTTACTCGAGAAGCGACAATTCCGCTTCGATTGCGGATGCAACCACGACCGTATTTCTAACTTTATACTACCTATTTTTAAGAGCCAGGCGGATGAGCTTTTTTGCGGAGATGAAACCATCAGCGTTGCCTGTCCACGCTGCGGGGCGAAGCATATCCTATCTCGGGAGTCGCTGGAGGCTAAAATCGAAAAGAGCGAACATACCCGCTAGTATCCGCCGCCTTCCATCGCCTTTCGTTGAATCCCAAAATTCCGATATTTTTATATGAGTCATCCAAGGAACAAACTCTCTCCCGATAATAGAATTGCAGGCATTCTGACTCCCCTTAGCGCTGTGCGCGGTCGCAATGATATTGGCATCGGTGATACCGAGTCCCTGGTAGAGTTGGCCGAGTGGGCAGCAAAAAAAGGTTTCCGGGTCATTCAGATTCTTCCGGTCAATGAAACCGGCTCGGACCATAGTCCCTACAATATCATTAGCTCGATAGCCTACGAGCCTGTCACGCTCGCGACGAATCCGGAGTGGCTCCCTGATGTCACGGCCAAGGAATATGACCAAATGACCCTTGCTCACGGAGTGGCGGAGTTGCGGGTGGGTCCGGTGCGCTATGCGGCTGTCGCTGCGCTGAAGCGTGAGCTCCTCGAGACCGGATACAAGAACCTGAATCGCCCGAAGGGGTGCAAGGCTCGCCGAAAGGAACTTGCGGATTTTCAGACACTGGAATGCGAGTGGTTACGCGACTACGCTATCTTTCGCGCTTTGATGTCATGGAACGGGGATGACGAAGTTGTAACGAACTGGCCGCTTGAGCATCGCTCCCCCGAGGCGGCAAAGGGATGGATGGGACTGCTCTCCGCGAAAGACTTGGCCGCCTTTGAAGAGCGAATTGGCTTTTTCAGCTATGTGCAGTGGATCGCCCTGTCGCAATGGAAGGCCGTTCGGGCCCGCTTTGATGAGCTGGGCATGGCACTCATGGGCGATATTCCAGTCGGAGTGAGTATCTATAGTGCCGACGTATGGGCTGAGCCGGGTATTTTTGATCTGGCTCGATCCAGCGGAGCCCCGCCGGAGAAGGTTTTCAAAAGTGATCCCTTCACCGAAAAGTGGGGACAGAACTGGGGGTTCCCGCTTTACAACTGGGAGGCCATGGCCCGGGATAATTTTGCATGGTGGCGTCGTCGCCTTTCCGCATCGAGAGAGGTTTTTCACCTTTTACGTGTCGATCACGCGCTGGGATTTTTCCGCATTTACAGCTTCCCGTGGAGACCACAAGAAAATGGGCGCTTCTTGGATCTCAACCACGAAGAGGCATCAGAACTCACAGGCGGGCTCTTGCCGGGATTCATGCCACGCGATGATAGCTCACAGGAAAATCAGAACAAAAACCGTCTTCAAGGTGATATGCTTTTCCGTGTCTTCCTCGAAGAGACAGGCCCCCACCGCCTCATTGCTGAGGATCTCGGGGAACTTTCGCCTTATGTTCGTCCGACTCTTGAAGGGTTGGAAATTCCCGGATTCAAAATTCCCCAATGGGAACGCAACGGCTTCAATGCAATCATCCCCGGTGCAGATTACGCTCGCCTGAGCCTAGCCACATTCGCCACGCACGATCATCCGCCCATTCGTCAATTCTGGGAGGATTGGAATACTGCCACGCAAGACCCCGCGAGGCGCGAGCACGCGATTTATCAAATGCGGGAGATACTCGAATTCTGCGGGATTTACGGAATCCACCTTCCGCAACCCTTCTCCCCAGAGATCCACTCCGCTTTCATGCGCGGACTTTTTGCCTGCAACTCGTGGCTCGCTGTCCACCAGATCACCGACATCTTTGGCCTGAGCGATCGCTTCAATGTTCCCGGAGCCGTTGGAGATCAAAACTGGACCGCTCGTATCAGTGGCGAGATTGCTACTTGGGATAAACTTTACAAACGCGAGATCACTTCGACCGTCGAAGCGCTTGGCGATACGGGTCGTAGGCATTCCTAAAAAATGACACCATTGTCCCTATGAAATTAGGACTTTGCAGCGGAAAAGGGGGGCATGGCCGTCTCGGCCGTGTGGAGAATGGTCTACTTTCTCGCACCCTGCCCATCGGAACCAAAGGAGCAGACCGCAGCACACAGGCGGTGCCTCTGGCTCGTAGTGCCTACGGATCGGCGAGACGTGCTGTGCTCCTCTACTCAAATCCAAAAGCAAGCGGCTTTTGGTATGAGACATGATCGGTCGGGTTGCACATTGCCAAGAAAAGTGGCATACTTAGCTTATGACCTCGACTACTGAAAAGGTATTGCCGGATTCCAGTGGCCACTTTGGCGCCTATGGAGGGATGTTTGTCCCTGAGACGCTGATGACCGCTTTGCAGGACCTCGAAAAAGAATACCTCTCAGCGAGAAAAGATCCCGCCTTTCGGAAAGAGTTGGCTGGTTTGCTGGGTGATTTCTGCGGTCGCCCGACTCCCCTCTACTTTGCGGAGCGCATGACCGCAAAACTCGGAGGGGCTAAAATCTATCTCAAACGCGAAGACCTTCTCCACACCGGAGCGCACAAAATCAACAACGCAATAGGCCAGATCCTCCTCGCCCGCCGAATGGGGAAAACTCGCATCATCGCGGAAACCGGAGCCGGTCAACATGGTGTCGCCACGGCTACCGCCGCTGCGCGGTTTGGGATGGAGTGTGTGATTTACATGGGCGCCGTGGACATGGAGCGCCAAGCCCTCAACGTAGCTCGCATGCGGTTCCTCGGGGCTAAGGTGGTCGGCGTGACGGCGGGGCAGGCTACACTCAAAGAAGCAATCAACGAAGCCATGCGCGATTGGGTCACGAATGTGCGTTCGACCTACTACATTCTCGGCAGCGCCCTCGGTTCGCATCCCTATCCGATGATTGTTCGGGATTTTCACAGGGTGATCGGAGACGAAACGCGGCGTCAGATTCTTCAACGCGAGGAGCGCCTTCCCGATCATCTTGTCGCTTGCGTGGGGGGAGGCAGCAATGCCATCGGATTTTTCTATGCTTTCTTGAACGACGAGTGCGTCAAGTTGACGGGAGTCGAGGCTGGTGGTGATGGCATTGTGCGTGGTCGCCACGCCGCTCGATTCCAAGGTGGTAAACTCGGTGTGCTTCAAGGTACGAAAACATGGTTACTCGCGGATGCTGATGGTCAGATCGAGCTCACCCATTCGGTTTCCGCCGGCTTGGACTATGCTGCGATTGGGCCTGAGCACAGCTACTATCGGGATTCGGGCCGCATCGATTACGACTACGCAACCGACAAGGAAGCTCTTGCCGCCTTCCGTGAACTCTCGGAAGTGGAAGGCATCATTCCCGCGCTGGAGACCGCCCACGCTATTGCTCACGTCATCAAAGTCGCGCCATCCATGCCGCGCGATACCATCCTCATTGCGAACCTGAGTGGTCGCGGTGACAAAGATGTGCAGCAAGCG
>CAMDOJ010000035.1 GCA_945903555.1 Chthoniobacter flavus | reverse complement strand
GTTCGCCAGTCACTCATCGATTCTGGGGTGAATGCCGACCTCATCCAAACGGTCAGCTTCGGCAGCGAAATGCCCGCCGATCCATCGAGCACCGAGCAAGCCTGGGCCCTCAACCGCCGCGCTGAATTCGGCGTAGTTAAGTAAAAAGCCACCCCATCCCCGCTGGGATTGATCCACCCCATTGCCTTGGGGACGCTCGCTTCTTTTCAAAGAGTCCCACTTTGTTGTTGCCATTCTCGTGTCCACACAAGGATGGTGGATAGATAAGCTCCCCTCCATCGACAATATCTGCATTCGTTTCCATTTTTTACAAGGCATCGTGAAAATGAGGCATCAAGCCCCTCTACGCCCCCACAACTTTATCACCGACTAACTTCGGTTTGTCATTTTTCTGTTATACCAATGGGTGCTAATTTTTAAATTTTAACGAACCGTTTTCACTTGTAGCGGCGTCTCTATGAGCACCGAATCGTTGCCCCTCGACGGTCGCAGACCGCTGCTACAGAATGAGTCAAAAAGCATTCAGCTTCGGTATTAGCCTCGGAAGCGCTGGGATCCTAAAGTTGATACCCTTTTTAAAACAATCGCCACGTTTACCGATGGTGATTCAAATTGGGATTTTGTTTAATCTATCTTGCCTGTGGGCGGCGGATTCGGAAAGCTAGGCCACTTCGGTTTCCATGTGGACATTTATTAACCTCGCTCTCTTTGTTGCTGCTCTTGTCGCTCTTGTTTATTTCATGGTGCGCGCAAGAAAGTATTCCCGCGAACTGGAGAGGCGACTTTCGGAACTGGAGGCCGAGGAGGATCACGTCTTTGACTTTCTTCATGGGATCGGAGCCGCTTTTTCCGAGGGCGTAAGAAGCTCCGAGCTGCACAGACTCATTGTCGAGAGCGCTGTCCGAATCACAGATGGAGCCTCAGGGGCCCTGTATCTCGCAAACAAGGACTGCACCGCACTCACGCCATCTTTCATCATGCCGGGATGCCCCCCCTTCGTGACGATACCAGAGCACATACAAAGCCAGTCGACCAACAAGCAGGGCTCGCGCGATAGCTACCAGCAACTCCAGCCCGCCGTCTCGGGCGAAGGCCTCATCGGCGAGTGCTGGCTGAGCGGTCAGTTCCACATTGCCAGCGCTGGCGAGTTTTCCGCCGGAAAGTCCAACTCGGCCATTGTGGGGCCGCTCATTTATCGACACAAAATCCTTGGTGTCCTTGCCGTGGCGAACGGTGATGAAAGCGTCGCTTTCGCCGAGGCCGACCTCAAAGTCTTTCGTGCTATCGCCGAGCAAAGCGCTTTCGCCCTCTACAACGAGGCAATTTATTTGGAGGCCGCTGAAAAAAAACTTCTCGAACGCGACTTGGAAATCGCGAGGGACATCCAACGGTTTCTTCTTCCATCCGAGGCTCCTGTTTTTGATGGCTATGAATTCAGTGCCTTGAGCATCGCCGCGCGTCACGTGAGCGGGGATTATTTTGATTACATTCCGTTAACCACAAATCGTCTCGGTGTCGCCATCGCCGACGTTTCAGGAAAGGGTATCCCGGCTTCGCTTATTACAGCGATGTGCCGAGGGGTGTTGCGCCGTGAGGCTATCGAGTCTCCCTTGGCATCAGATGTCCTTCGACGGGTGAATTGCCAACTTTACCCCGACATCAAAGAAGACATGTTTATCAGCATGGCCTATTTGATTTTAGATTCCACAAGCGGACGGGTGGAAATGGCGCGCGCAGGACACGATGCCCCACTGCTTTATCGCGCTGCAACGGGTCAGGTCGAAAAACTCAGCCCGAAAGGCATGGCGCTCGGCATTGACAGCGGCGAGGTCTTCAATAGAGTTTGCACCGATTTGAGTTTCGAGATGGAAACTGGTGACTGCATCCTGCTCTACACCGACGGCGCTACGGAATCATTGAACCATCAGGGTCTTGAATATGGCGTTGAAAGGTTGATTGAGGCCCTGCAGTCCACGGCCCCGCAGGGAGCCGCTCAGGTCGTAAATTACGTCGCGGGAGAAGTCAGAAACTTTACCGCCACTGACCTGAAACACGACGACATCACTCTTATTGCTATATCAAAAAAATGAATCATTCACCAGAATCCTATCCCCTCGACAACGAGTCTGAGGAGTCAGCCGCAAAGGCCTCCAGCAACACCGAAATCGCCGAGGTCGATTTTGAATCCGAGGCTGCCAAACTGAAAGACCTCGCCCTTCGCGCGCGGGCCGATTTGGATAATTTTCGGAAACGCTCGCTCCGCGAAAAAGAGGATGCCATCCGCTACGCCAACAACGGACTGCTCGAAAAACTTCTTCCCGTTCTGGACAACTTTGAACTTGGTCTGGATGCGGCCAAAACCGCTCCAGACGCAGCGTCTGTACTTCTCGGCATGTCGATGGTGCAAAAACAACTTCAGGAATTCATCCGCAGTCAAGGCCTCGAAGAAGTCAAAACCGAGGGCGAGATTTTTGATCCCAAGAAGCATGACGCCGTCGCACAGGAATTCAGTGCCGATATACCGGAAGGCCAAGTCATTCGTCAGGTTCGCAAAGGTTACAACCTCAAAGACCGCCTGATCCGTGCCTCGTCCGTGATCGTTTCCAAAGGCCCACAAACATGAGTCGTAAGCGCGATTACTACGAAATCCTCTGTGTTGAGAAATCATCGTCCGACGATGAGATCAAGCGCAGTTACCGCAAGCTGGCGGTTAAGTTTCATCCGGATAAAAATCCCGACAACGCCGAGGCGGAAGACAAGTTCAAGGAATTAGGCGAGGCCTACGAGGTTCTAAGCGACTCGTCGAAACGGGCCGCCTACGATCGCTACGGACACGCCGCATTTCAAGGCGGCATGAGCGGAGGCGGGGGCGGCGCTGGCGGTGGATTCCACGACCCCTTCGATCTCTTCCGCGAGGTTTTCAATGGCGCAGGCGGGGGAGGCGGAATTTTTGAACAATTTTTTGGCGGTGCTGGGGGCGGGGTGGATTCTTCCGGGCGTCAGCGCGGATCCGATCTTCGTTACGATTTGCAGATCACACTGGAAGAGGCGGCAAAGGGTTGCGAAAAGGAAATTGAAATTCGTAAACTCGATGGCTGCGAACCCTGCGGAGGAAGCGGGGCACAAAAAGGATCTAAAGCTGTCACCTGCCCGACTTGCCGCGGACGCGGCCAAGTGGCTGTCGCGCGTGGCTTCTTCCAAGTTGCTCAGACCTGCCCCGCATGCCACGGCAGCGGAAGAATAATCGAAAAACCATGCTCCTCGTGTCAGGGCGATGGTCGCGTCGAAAAAACCAGCCGCGTTAAAATCAAAATTCCACCTGGCATCGACAGTGAGTCCCGTCTTCGAAGCACCGGCGGTGGCGAAGCGGGATTGCGCGGTGGACCGTCTGGCGATCTCTACGTGGTGGTTCACATCAAGGAACACGAGGTTTTTACCCGTAATGGAATGGATCTGAGCTGTGAGGTGCCGATCCCCTTCTCCACAGCCGCACTCGGCGGCGAGATCGAGGTGCCCACACTCGAAGGTACGGTGACCTTGAAAATCCCAGCTGGAACACAGAGCGCATCGACCTTCCGTATCCGCAGTTTGGGCATGCCTGCCCTTCAGGGTTTGGCAAAGGGCGACATACTCACCTGCGTTCAGGTCGAGGTTCCCACTCGCTTAAACCCCGATCAGCGTGAGGCCCTACAAGCCTTCGCTGAACTTTGCGGGGAAGAAAACAATCCGATAAACAAAGGGTTCTACGATCGCATAAAATCGTTTTTTACCTGAGGTCATGATTCTCTCCACCGCCCAGATGCTCGAAGCGGAGGCCACCGCCTTTGCGGAGGGGCACACGGCGGAAGAACTCATGGAGCATGCGGGTCGCCAGTTGGCAGAATTAGTTCGCCAGTTTCATCCGACACCCGGCACATGCCGCGTTTTTTTTGGTAAGGGTCACAACGGTGGCGACGCCCTTGTTGCCGCCCGTTATCTTGCGACTGGAGGCTGGAGTATCGTATTGGATTCGGTTTTCCCACACGACCACTTGGCACCGCTAACAGCGAACCAACTCTCTCGGATACCGAGCAGCATCCTCGGCCAAACACGACCACTGGTCGTCCTAGATGGAATTCTTGGCATCGGAATGAAGGGCGATCTGCGTGAACCCGTTGCCTCCGCCATCCATCGCATCAACGATCTTCGCGAGCACCATGCTGCGTGGGTCCTTGCTGCAGATTTACCAAGTGGACTCCGTGAAGAGACGGTCACCGATCCCTGCGTGAAGGCGGATGCCACGATGGCGATGGCGTTTGTGAAATCCTTCCTCGTGGCTGATCACGCAACGGATTTCGTCGGTCGCCTTGCCATCGCTGACCTTCCCGCCCTACGCGCACCGGCGGAATCGGATTTGGCAGAAACTCTCACCCCAAAGATTCTCTCCATGCCGCCTCGGTCTTTCGATAGGCACAAGGGCATGTGCGGCCGCGTCGCTATCCTTGCTGGCTCGCGGAGCTATCCAGGCGCAGCCCGACTTTGTTCGGTTGCTGCAGTCAAAGCGGGTGCTGGCCTTGTCACCCTTGTCGTTCCGCCCGATTGCGTCGCCACACTTTCAGCTAGCGTGATCCCAGAGGTGATGGTCCGCTCGTTAGATGATTTCCGCGTTCTCTTGAACGAGAATTGGGATGCCTTTGGCATCGGGCCTGGGCTCGGAAGGGAGAGAGATGAAATGACCTGTGACTTTTTAAGACAATCCTCCACGCCGTGCGTTGTGGATGCCGATGCGTTGAATGCGCTTGCTGGTCAAATGGAGTTTCTCCATGAAAACGCAGGCCCAAGGTTGCTCACGCCGCATCCGTTGGAGATGGAAAGGCTGTATCCGCGCAAAGGCCGCAACCGCCGGCAGTGGTTGTCCGATTTTGTTTCCGAGTATCCAGTCACTCTTCTTCTCAAGGGCTCGAGAACACTCGTCGGAAATAAGAAAACCCCCATTGCCTTCAATACCACCGGCCACTCTGGAATGGCCAGCGGCGGAATGGGTGATGTGCTCACGGGGGTCTCCGCCGCCCTGGTCGCACAAGGCAGGGCCATCACAGAATCCGCTCGACTTGCGGCTTGGATCTGCGGCCGCGCAGCTGAATTAGCCATCCGAGACAATACTGTTTCGCAGGAATCGCTCACCGCGAGCGACGTCATCGACCACTTAGGCCGTGCCTTCCTCGATCTTCGTGCGGATATTTTTTAAAAAGCCTTCTTCCTTACAAAACCGTCCGAATCTGAATCGAGTCGAAATGCCCTTCGGCAAACACCACATCGCTTAGGATGATGAGCTTGTCCCCGCTTACAATGAGACCTCGCCGACGCAATTCTTGCTCTGCTTCGACCACGTTGTGCTCGGGATTAACCCCGAACGGGAGGTAAATCGCATGCGTATTCCAATTCAAAGTGAGGCGACGCATGACTTGCTCGCTCGGAGTAATAGCGAAAATAGGTGCTCGCTCGGGGCGAAGGTGACTGGCTTCATCGGCCATCCGACCTTCGCGAGTGAAGAGAATCAATTTTGCATTATCGAGCGAGTTCGCCAGCGTCACTGCAGCATGCACGGTTTTCTGTCTTTGCGTTTCCAAAATCGCACTGGCTGCATAGCCAGCCCCTCCGCTCAAGGCGATTCGTCGCGCTACGCGGTCAAGGATCTTCACGCATTCCACCGGATATTTTCCCGTGGCCGTCTCTCCGCTCAGCATGACGGCATCGGCCTGCTCGAAGACGGCATTGGCGACATCCGTGATCTCTGCTCGAGTGGGGATAGGATTCTCAATCATGCTTTCGAGCATGTGAGTAGCGACAATGACCGGACGGCCGATCTCCAGGCACTTTTTAATAATACGACGCTGGATGATTGGCAGTTCCTCCATCTTGCACTCCACGCCTAGGTCGCCGCGGGCGATCATCACGGCATCCGATGCAAGGATAATGTCCTTAATGAATCGAACGGCATTCTGATCTTCGATCTTGGCCACTGTTTTTGCGCTGCTCCCTTGCTCAACGAGCACACGCTTGAGTTCCAAAATATCGGCCGCCTCGCGACAGAAACTTAAAGCGACAAAATCCACATCCAGAGAAACGCCGAGCTTGATATCGGCATGATCTTTTTCTGTCAGCGGCGGCAGGTTTACCTTCACTCCCGGAAGGTTGATGTGCCGCTTGGAGCCGAGTAGTCCCTCCGTAAGAACCTCGCAGCGCACACGGTTGGCATCCTTTGCCAGCACCTTCATGTGAATGACCCCATTATCCACCAACACGGTATCGCCAACATGGATGTCATTCACCAATCCATCATAATTCACGTCCACGGAGTGTTCCTCCTCGCTCCGAGATCCTCGAACCGTGAATTCAAAAATCTGGCCTGGCTTGAGATTCAGCTTCACAGGAAGATCCCCGGTACGAATCGCCGGACCTTGCGTATCGAGGAGGATGCCGCAGTTGATATCCAACTCCGCTGCAATTCCACGCACACGTTTCACCACGTCCCTCACCCAATCGTGCCTAGCATGGCTCATGTTAAGGCGAAAAATATTTGTTCCAGCCAGAATCAGATCGCGAATTTTTTCGTCTGAATCCGAAGCTGGCCCCAAAGTGCAGATGATCTTGGTCTTTCGCATGGCACCTATCAATAGCGACCCACTCGCGTTGGCAAGCTGTTAAACAACTCGGAGCGAAAAAATAACCTCGTTGCAAAAAACGAGGTTTTAGGACGGGTGTCGAAAGGGGGTTAAAAAACTGCTCGGGGGGGGACTCGAACCCCCATACCTTGCGGCATGCGCCCCTCAAACGCACGTGTCTGCCATTTCACCACCCGAGCTGGTTGTGAGACATTACCTTACTGATTCTGCTTTCGCATGCAAGCCAGATTTTTGGGTTTTTGCGGCACACGATATTTTATCCACCCCTTTTTTTTCGGGATGATTTGGAATAGGTCATTTTTTTCATTGGACCGGGCGCGGTGCCATCCGCTGTCCCGCTTTTGAGTTCCGCTATCTGATCACGAAGGAGTGCGGCCCTCTCGTATTCAAGGCGCGAAGAAGCTTCAGCCATATCCTTCTCAAGTTCGCGAATGAGCTCAGCTGCATCAAATGAAGTCGAATCTTCTCGCAGCGAATGGGAATTTTCTCCATTGCCTTTCACGATCACATGAAGACTTTCCTGGACGGCTCGGACGACACTGCGCGGCGTGATGCCATGCTTTTTGTTGTAGGCATCTTGCCGCGTGCGGCGGTAATCCGAGATCTCTAACAGGGCACGAATGCTGCCAGTAATGACATCGGCAAAAAGCACAACTTCTCCATGGAGGTGCCGCGCTGCACGCCCAGCCGTCTGAATGAGGCTGGTCTGGCTTCGAAGGTATCCCTCCTTGTCCGCATCGAGAATGCAAACAAGCGAGACCTCGGGAAGATCAAGTCCTTCACGAAGAAGATTGATACCGACAAGAATATCACATTCGCCGGCCCGGAGGGTGCGAAGGATTTCGACACGCTCGATTGTGTCGATGTCGCTATGAAGATAGCGAACCTTGAGTCCAACTTCGCGCAGATAGTCGGCCAAGTCTTCGGCGGTTTTTTTGGTAAGCGTTGTGATGAGGACCCGTTCTTTTTTTTCTACCCGGCGACGACAAAGCTCAATGGTCTCATCGATCTGAGCTTTGAGCGGGCGCACGGTGATAGTGGGATCGAGCAGTCCGGTTGGACGAATGATCTGCTCGACCACAAGCGGCATACCCGCCGTGGTCACATCGAGATTTTCCTGACCCTCGCCGTATTTTTTGAAGTCATGGTTACGACTTCCCTCGCCAAGAATTTTTTCCGGGTTTGGGATCCACTCTGTGTTTCCCGCGACGCTATTGCGGATTTCAAATTGACTTGGCGTGGCACTCACATAAATCCCCTGTGTGCTTTCCTGCATGAACTCGCCGAAGTTCAGTGGACGATTGTCGAGCGCACTCGGGAGACGGAAACCGTAGTTCACAAGCACGGACTTCCTTGCTCGGTCGCCGGCATACATTCCACCGACTTGAGGAATGGTGGCGTGCGACTCATCAACAACCAGCAAGTAATCATCTGGCAAAAAATCCATGAGTGTGTAAGGACGCGAGCCTGGGGGGCGTCCGGTCAGTTGGCGGGAATAGTTTTCAATCCCGGTGCAAAATCCCATCTCCTGCATCATTTCGAGATCAAACTCGGTTCGCATGCGGATGCGTTGGGCCTCGATGAGTTTTCCTTCGCGCTCAAACTCCTCCACGCGGGCCTCGAGTTCCTTTCGGATTTCCACCATCGCCACGCGCAACTTGTCGTGAGGTGTCACGAACTGCTTTGCGGGAAAGAGAGTGAAGGTCGTGAGGGTCGCGCTCACGCGGCCGGTGAGGGGATCAAAGAGACTGATTCGCTCGATCTCGTCACCGAAGAATTCGACGCGAACGGCCTCATCCTCGACTTGGGCAGGATGAACCTCTACGACATCGCCGCGAACGCGAAACTTTCCCCGAGTGAAGGCGATGTCATTCCGCTCGTAGAGCATCTCCACGATCTTGGAAAGAAACGCTTCCCGAGACAATGGTTGACCCGGCTTGATGGTGACGAGCATTTGCAGAAAGTCTTCCGGCGAGGCGAGGCCATAGATACAGGAAACACTGGCAACGATAATCGTGTCGCGGCGCGTGAGAATCGAACTCACCGTAGATAGTCGCAAACGCTCGATCTCCTCGTTGATTGAGGAATCTTTTTCAATGTAGGTATCCGAGCGCGGAAGGTAGGCCTCCGGTTGATAGTAGTCGAAGTAGCTCACAAAATATTCGACGGCGTTGCGCGGAAAGAATTGTTTAAACTCGCTGTAAAGTTGGGCCGCGAGTGTTTTATTGTGAGACATGACGAGCGTCGGGCGGCCCATGTCGCGGATCACATTCGCAATGGTGAATGTTTTGCCAGAGCCGGTCACGCCTAGCAGAGTCTGATGACGATTGCCGGCGCGTAGCGAGCGCGTGAGATTCGCAATCGACCGACCTTGGTCTCCTCGTGGCTCGTAATTGGAATCCAACTCAAAATCCATAATCCGCCATTATCCTTTGCGGAGCCTCGAAGCGCAACCATCCGATTTTGGAATCCGATTTTGGCAGATCATTTTCCCCTTGCGCGATGGCGCGATTACGGACTGCATGGGACTTGGTCGCATCATCATGTCGCATCCCACGTACTCACGCCCCGCTCGCTGGGAAGTCCTCGTTCTCCAAGGCGCGCTCATCTTTCTCGCCTGCCTCTGGATTTACACGCCTGTTTATCACGGGGAGTGGCTTTGGGATGACGACTACCTGATTACCGCCAATCCCGCCATGCGTTCGGTGGATGGACTTTGGCGGCTTTGGTTCGCTCCCTCGACCGCGGATTTCCTTCCTCTCACGCTGAGCTTCCTTTGGATGCAATGGCAATTCTTCGGCATGGATCCAACAGGGTATCATATTGTTTCCATCCTTCTTCACGCACTCGGGGCGTGTTTTTTGTGGATGCTCCTAGTGAGGACAAAAATCTCCGGCGCTTGGCTCGCGGCCATGCTCTTTGCGGTTCACCCGCTGTGTGTCGAATCTGTCTCTTGGGTGGCCGAGCAGAAAAACACATTTTCTCTCCCGTTTTTCCTCTTAGCCGCTTTTTTTTACGTCACGTTCGATCAGCGCGAATCTCGCAAAGACTACATCCTCGCTCTTCTCTCTTTTCTGGCGGCGATGCTTTCGAAGAGTTCGGTCGTGATGTTCCCGTTTTTGATTCTTCTCTACGCTTGGTGGCAAAGGGGAACGATTTCGCGACGCGACATTCTCCGATCGGCC
Organism: Chthoniobacter flavus; assembly: GCA_945903555.1. Taxonomy (GTDB): domain Bacteria; phylum Verrucomicrobiota; class Verrucomicrobiia; order Chthoniobacterales; family Terrimicrobiaceae; genus UBA967. The sequence goes on along the minus strand of CAMDOJ010000035.1, from coordinate 2,674 downwards.
CCGTTTTTTTTGGTTTCGCTCGCGCTGGGCATGGTCACGTTACTCTTTCAACTCCACCGGGCGATTGGTAATGAACCAATTCCGATTGGGGGGTTTGACTCCCGCTTGGCGATTGCCGGCATGGGTACGCTCTTTTATCTGACTAAGATTTGTTGGCCATTTGGATTGCTGCCGATTTACCCTCAATGGGATGCCAATCCCCCCCAACCCATTCAATTGGCCGCTTGGATTCCACTTCTGGTCGTTGGCATTCTTTTCTGGAGGATGCGAAAATCTTGGGGCCGCCCTGCCCTGATGGCGTTTGGATTTTATTTCATCACCCTCCTTCCCGTTCTCGGATTTATTGCCATGTCCTACATGCGCGTCGGGTGGGTATCGGATCATTTTGTCTATATCCCGATGATTGGTATTCTTACACTTATCGCCAGCACAAGCACCCACCTAGCGACCAAGCTCCAAGCAAACGTTCGAAACGCCGCTTGGCTTGGAATAGCCGCTAGCCTAGGCGGACTGCTGGTCCAAAGCCACAGCTACGCCGCCATTTGGGCTAACGAGGATGTCCTTTGGCTCCACACCCTTAAGTATAACGAAAGTTGTTGGCAGGCACACAATCGCATTGGCTCCAGAGAGTTCAATCGAGGTAACCATGCGATTGCCCTTACACACTTTGAACGGGCCACAGCATTAAGGCCTGATCTCGCTGAGACACAGAACAACCTCGGCTCTGGGTTGTTAGCCGCAAGGGACACGAAGGCGGCCACCAGTCGCTTTCGCGAAGCCCTTCGTCTTTCGCCAGATATCCTCGCTATCCAATCGAACCTTGGGCGAGCGCTCCTGCTCGATGGGCAAAATAACGAAGCCATTTCGATCTATTCGGACTTGTTAAAAAAAGCCCCCGCCCAAGCGGAGTTCCACTGCAATCTAGGAATCACTCTTTTCAATGCAGGCAGAACTGATGAAGCCATCGCCAGCTTTAAAAAGGCTCTCGAGATAGATCCCAATCTCCATGATGCCAAAGAAAGTTTAATGATCGCGATGAAAGCAAAAGAAAATCGTCAGTAAATTCAGGATCAAGATAATACAAGACGTTTTAGTGCATCTCTATTTCAATTTTTGAAATTGGATCAAACGAAGCCACGCATCCGACCACTCCCTCCCAACCTATGCGAGCGAGATAGATCACCCTCTCTCCCAATCGTCCCTCCTGCTCGCTTAGCGAAGTCGCTCGATCCAATCCACCGACCAATCCCTCTCCCGAAAGCTTAAGGATGGATTCTTTTGCTGTCCATATTCCTACAAATAATTTATTTGCCGAGTCACCCGCACTTTTCAACAGACCCGATTCCTCACTGGTAAAAAAACGTTCGGCTACCGCGTGAAAGTCCCGCTTCCGATCACTGACCTCGATGTCCAATCCCACAGGCTTAGCTGAAAAGGCGATAGCCACTTCGGATCCCGAATGGCTGATATTAAAATTGAGATCCGATATGTTCTTAAAAAACGGCTTCCCGGATTTTGATATTTCTATCTTAACATCATTCGGTGCGATGGATGCGTATAGCGAAGCAAATGCCCGCAGGCCGGATCTGCCCTTCAAGTAGGACTCCTTGGAATCAGCCGAGGCATATCTTTCGGAAAAGGTCATTTCCGATTCGGTTAAATAGGAAATGTCTGCTGGTTTCCTCATCCTCCAAATCCGAATCGCGTTCATCATAAACATTAAAAAAATTTAATTTGATTTGAAAAATAAAGCCGGCCCTTAGAATAAAAAGTCTTGCTTATTACAAAATAAGGTATCTTTCTTGTTTTCCTAATGAAAGTCACAAGCATCAAAACTACGACACTTAAGGCTCTTATTTCTCTAACTAAGAAAAAAGACAAATTAATCCGCCAAGTCGAGAACATCGAGAAACAAATGGAGGAAATCGCTCTCCATGCAGAACCGGGCAAGACTTCGAGTGACATCTTGGCTTCGGGGTCAAAATCAATCAAAGGCAACAGGCGGGGCGCCCGCAAACGCCGTTCTCCCCATGGCTTTATGGCCACTGAAATCAAGAAACTGCTCGAGGCCGCCGGCGATCAAGGTGTCAGTGTACAGAGCGTTGTTGCCAGTTTACAAAAACCTAGCAGCAACGTCTCCGTTTGGTTCAGCAACGCCAAAAAGGCCGGCCTAGTTGTTTGTGTCCGACGCGCCGTTTATCGTTTAAATACTGCCCCCGTAGTGGTTGCCTCCCCGCCATTGAGCTGATTCCAAGATGAGCGATTTTTAATTAAAAAGCCCTACCAGCAACCATAAAATTAGGCGCCCAGATGCATCATCGGGTGCCTTTTTTATTTGACCGTGGGCCCCCTTGTTTTTGCGTAGATTCCTTCTCTCTTGACGAGCTTCCATACGCGTTTGGCTACTCTGAATTTGTGATTTTGTTAATCTGGATGCTTGCCAGCGGGAATTGTTGATGGTATAAAAAAACTTCTTTTTGTTGCGGGATTTTCCTGCACCAGATTGAGGGCAGTTAGCTCAGCGGTAGAGCGGTAGTTTTACACACTATTGGTCGGGGGTTCGATCCCCTCACTGCCCATTTTTTTCCCGCACAAAAGTTGGTCTTTCTACGCATGGGATCGCAGACAATCCCGTTCTTTGAAATTGACAACTCGTTGTTTTTTTATCAAAAGC
>CAMDOJ010000034.1 GCA_945903555.1 Chthoniobacter flavus | reverse complement strand
ATTGGCATCGTGGCCGGAGCTATTCTTTCATGGCTCTACGTAGAGGAATTCCTGGCTGCGAGGGCGCTTGGAATGGTGCTGCTGCTGGCTGCCGAGGTGTTACTGGAGTCCGCTGTGCTGCGGACGGAGACAAGTCGATTGTTGCTCGTAACGCTGGCCTACGGGTGGGTGGTGGCGGGCTTGTTCATGGTTGGCATGCCTTACCTCGTGCGTGATGCAATCAACTTGGTCACAGCTTCAACGACACGCTGGCGGTTAGCCTGCCTCGGTGGCGTAGGCTATGGTGTGGCGCTCCTAGTTTGCGCGATTCTTTTTTGGTAGCCGATTTTTAGGCGCCGATAGCTTCCTGAAGTAATCCGGCGATGCGGTCGGCATGGTAATCAATCACATCTTGCTCCCGACCTTCCAGAAGGAGGCGAATTTTTGGCTCGGTGCCGGAGTAGCGAAGAAGGACGCGGCCTTTGCCTTTCAAGGTCGACTCGGCTTCGTTCAGAAGCGTCTGCAGACCGGAGATAGTCTCCAATGCAGGCTTGTCGTTCACGCGAAGGTTTCGCTGCGCTTGAGGGTATTTTTTGAGGGCTTTTTTGAGTTCGCTGAGAGGTTGGCCAGTCTCGATCATGACGCGGAGAATCTGAAGTGCGCTGACGATGCCGTCGCCAGTAGTCGCGAAGTCGCCGAAGATCATGTGTCCACTCTGCTCTCCGCCCACATTATACCCTTCGCGAAGCATGGCCTCGATCACGTAGCGGTCTCCGACTTTGGTGCGGAGCACGCGGCCACCGTGGGCTGCGAGTGTCTCATCGAGTCCGAAGTTGCTCATCACCGTAGCCACGAGCGTGTTTCCATTCAGGCATCCGCGTTTCAGGTAATCAACGGCAGCGATGGCCATGATTTCGTCGCCATCGACGAGTTCTCCATTCTCATCGCAGAGCAACATGCGGTCGGCGTCGCCATCATGCGTGATGCCAATGTGGGCTTTGCATTCCTTTGTGAAGCGCTGGATGTGCTCGGGGTGCGTGCTACCGCAATCGGTGTTGATGTTGGTGCCGGTCGGTTGGTTGTTATGAACGATCAAGTCGGCGCCAAGCTCACGAAGAATACACGGGCTGGATTTGTAGGCAGCGCCATTGGCACAATCCAACGCAATGCGAAGGGATTCCAGCGTGAAGCCGCGAGGGAAGCTTTGCTTCGCAAATTCGACGTAGCGTCCGAGGGCATCGTCGATGCGGTGTGCCTTGCCGATCTTGGTCGCGGTCGGGCGGATGTTTTCAATCTCGCCGCTGAAGACGAGATTTTCAATCCGGGCTTCGATTTCATCATCCAACTTATACCCGTCGTGGCGAAAAAATTTGATACCGTTATCTTCGTAGGGATTGTGGGATGCGGAGAGGACGATGCCGGCATCCGCGCGGAGAGAGCGTGTGATGTAGGCGACGCCCGGCGTGGGCAGGGGACCGATGAGAAGGGCGTCGCAACCGAGAGAGGTCAAGCCCGCGACCATCGCGTGCTCGAGCATGTATCCTGAGAGGCGGGTATCTTTACCAATGACGATTTTCAAGCGTCCGCTTCGCGCATGTGCACGAGTCTCGGCGAAGACATGGGCGGCGGCGCGACCGAGCTTGAGCGCGGTCTCGGCGGTGACGGGCTCAATGTTCGCTACGCCGCGGACGCCGTCCGTTCCAAAAAGTTTTTTTTGATTCATGATTATTTTAAAGGGGTCTTAGGTGCTTGATTGCTGATGTTGCCAGCAGCCGGTCTGCGACCAAAATCATATCGATCGGGAGTCCGAGCGACGTTCTGCTTGATGAGATACCAGAGTGCTACGCCCAGGATCAGACTCGAGAGCTTGGCCTTCCAGTTGTGTAGGATGATCGCTTTCATATTTTTCATGGAGGAGAAGCTTGCTTAGGCTGTGACGGAATTTTTCCACACTCAGATTTCGTTCAATGATACCGGCGTGACAAATCGAAACTTGGCCGGTTTCTTCGGACACGATGAGCATGACAGCATCGGATTCCTCGCTCAGGCCTAGACCGGCTCTGTGTCGCAGGCCGAGGTTGCGATCGAGGTCTTCGCGTTGTGTGAGGGGGAAAATGCAGGCGGCGGCAACGATGCGATCGCCGCTGACGACAACCCCACCATCGTGGAGCACCGTCTTCGGGTGAAAGATGGTCAAGGCGAGTTCTTTTGAGAATTCCGCATCCAGAGAAACGCCGGTTTCGATGATGGCCTTGAGGTGGATGTCGCGCTCGATGGCGATGAGGGCGCCGAATCCCTTGCTTGCCAATTCAAAAACGGCATCAGTGATGTCCTCGATGGTTTCCCTTTCCTCAAATGCTGAGGAGAAAAAGCGATGGCTACCGAGCTCTGTGAGGGCGCGTCGCAACTCAGGTTGGAATATCACGACCAGCGCGATGGCTAGAAAGACTGAAATGCTCCTTAATAGCCAGCTGATCACTTCCAGATTGAGGATCTGTGAGACGAGGGTGAGGGTGAGAAATACAAGCGCGAGGCCGATCAGGATTCGCGCCCCGTGGGTGCCACGAAGATACGTGTAGATGTAGTAAATGACCACAGCCAGAATTCCCACCTCGACGGCGGAGGTCCATTGCTGGCTCAAAAATAGGGTGGTTTGCTCAAACATGATTTAGGATTGCCTCCGTCATGCGCAGGGCATCGTGGTGGGGTTTCACATCGTGAACGCGAAAGATTCTCGCGCCTCGTTCACGGCAAAGGGAGGTAGTCGCCACGCCAGGCCAGAAGCGGTCATCCATTGCTGTCGAACCTGCCAACCAGCCTAGGAAGGACTTGCGGGAGGTGCCGACGAGAATCGGATGCCCGGTTTTTGTAAATGAGCCGATCCCTACGAGCAACTGGCGATTGTGCTCAGGTGTTTTTCCAAAACCAATTCCTGGGTCGAGGGCGATGCTCATGGGATCGACGCCAGAGGATAGAGCGAGGGCGACGGACTGTCGAAAAAAATCCCCGATTTCGCTTATGATATCGAGGTAGGCTGGGGCATCCTGCATTGTGCGGGGCGTGCCTTTCATGTGCATGATGATCACTCCGGCTCCGGATTGAGAAACGACGCTTGGCATATTCGCATCCCCTCGGAGGCCGGTGATGTCATTGATAATGTCCGCACCCGCATTAACGGCGGCTTGAGCGACGGCAGCCTTATTTGTATCAATCGAAATCAAGGCCTTCGTCTCGTGGCGCAGTCTCTGAATCACGGGGATCACGCGTTGGATTTCCTCTTCGAGCGGGACGCTTTGAGATCCCGGTCGGGTTGATTCGCCGCCGATGTCGAGGATGTCGGCCCCTTCCTCAACGAGCTTCAATCCGTGGGTGCAAGCAGCGAGGGGATCAAGAAAAGATCCCCCATCTGAAAAGGAATCCGGGGTGACGTTGACGATCCCCATCAGCAGCGCGCGGTGGGTGAGATCGAGTGACTGACCCCGAACCTTCCAAATCACTTTTTGAGGCGGATGGATGCCGAGCGTCCGTGCGCATCGAGCCCCTCGATGGCGCTGAAGGTCTCGAGAAATGGCAGCGAGGCGCGAAGAGCGTCTTCGTCATACATGACTACGCTCGTGCGACGTTGGAATTGATCCACAGTGAGTCCTGCGAAAGATTTTCCAGCCCCGCCGGTCGGCAGTTCGTGGCTCGGACCAGCAAGAAAATCGCCGGCAACGACGGGTGATAGCCCACCGAGGAAGATGGCTCCCGAAGTGTGGAGCGAGAGCGAGACCTCGCCGGGAAACTCGGTCGCGATGGAGACGTGCTCGGCGGCGTAGTCGTTGGCGACTTGAATGGCAGCATCCATGTCCTTGACGAGAATGAGGAGTGTGTTTTTGAGTGCCTTGGCGAGTTCTGCCGGACGTTTCGAGAGCTTCGACTGACGCTCGATCGCCTTAGCCGTGCCTGTTAGGATTTTTTCGGAATCGGTGACCAAGATTGCTTGGCTCCCGTGGCCATGTTCGGCTTGGGCGAGCAGGTCGGCGGCGATCCAGTCGGGCTTGGCCTTCTTGTCCGCGATCACAAGCACCTCGCTCGGGCCCGGAAGGAGGTCGATGGCGACCGCTCCCAAAACTTGGCGCTTGGCTTCGACGACATAGGAGTTTCCTGGGCCAAAAATCTTTTGTACCCGGCGGATGGTTGGGGTTCCGTAGGCCATGGCGGCAACGGCTTGGGCTCCGCCCACTCGATAGATCTCGGTGGCGCCACAAAGGCTAAGGGCGGCGAGAAGGGCAGGGTGAACTTTGCCGTCCGGCCCGGCTGGAGTCGTGGCCACGATCTCGGCTACACCAGCGGTGGATGCCAGCGTACAAGTCATCACGGACGTCGAGACCAGTGGAGCTGTGCCGCCGGGGATATAAATGCCAACGCGGCGGAAGGGCTCATGTCGTTCACCGACGATGGCGCCTTGCCGGTTTTTCATGAACCAACTTTTTTTTAGGCTCCGTTTTGCAAAGGCCTTCACGTTCGCCTTAGCTGCTTGAATCGCTTTCGCCGTGTCGGAGGGAAGATCGGCTAAAGCCGTGGCGACTTCATGAGGCGTAACGGGTATCCCGCGCGCCTCCAAATCAGGGCCGCCAAATTTTTTTGTATAACGCAAGAGGGCAGCATCGCCCTCTTTGGCGACGGCGAAGAGGATTTCTTCCACGGATCCCTTCACGGCGGTATCGGATTCAAACCGGCGGTTTAAATCTAGCAAACGGCGCTGGTAGCCTTTGTCACCTGGACGGAGGATTTGCATTTGGTGTTATTTGACGTAGGCCACAATGAAGGCGGCGATGAAGATATTCACCAGCGCCAACTCAAAGAAGAAATACCAACCGAGTTTCATAAGTTGGTCATAACGGAAGCGTGGCAGAGTCCAGCGCACCCAGATGAACAGCACTAAAAGGGCGACCACCTTGGCAAAAAAGACGCCAATGTTTATGAGGCCAAATAACACGCCAGGGAGACCTGGAAACGATCCATCGGGCATGAGCGGAAGGCTCCAGCCACCAAGAAAAAGCGTCACGATCACACCCGAACCCGCGATCATGGCTGCATATTCACCAAGGAAAAACAGCGCAAATCCCATTCCGGAATATTCGGTGTGGTAGCCGCCGACGAGTTCCTGCTCGGCTTCGGGAAGATCGAAGGGAAGACGGTTGGTCTCCGCGAACATCGAGATGAGGAAAATCACGAAGGAAATCAGCATGGGAATCCAGAGTAGGATCCGCTGAATCGAAAATCCGGCGACGAATGACCCGATGACGCCTTGGATATCCCCCGAGAGAATCATTTCCCAAGTCAGGCCCTTGGCCCAAAATGGCGCAACCATCCAACCGTTCTCCCGTTGCCATAGGACGATGTCGGGCATGCTCAGTGTGCCACAGACCATGAAGACGGGGATCACCGAGAGACCGAGTGACAGCTCGTAGGAGATCATCTGCGAGGTGGAGCGGATGCCGCCGAGGAAGGGGTATTTCGAATTTGAGGCCCATCCGGCCAGCACGATGCCATAGACCCCAAGGGACGAAACGGCGAAAACGTAGAGAACGCCGATGTTGATATTGGCGATCACCATCGGAACTCCCAAGAGCGAACTGCCGAAGGGTAATACCGCCAATACGAGGATCGCCGGGACCATCGCCAGCTTCGGAGCGATGTAAAAATAAAATTTGTTTACGTCGTTAGGGATGAAGTTTTCCTTGAGCAAAAGCTTGAGTGCGTCGGCGATCGGTTGACCGAGTCCAAAAATTCGAAACTTGGTGAGCGGGATGCCTGTTCGGTTTGGGCCTACACGGTCTTGAATCCAAGCGCAGATTTTGCGTTCGGCGTAAACCGTATACGAAACGAGACCCAAGATCACGCCTAGGAGTCCGAGAGTCTTTGCCAGCGAGGTCCACACCAAAAAAACCTCCGGTTGCATGAGCGCGGTAAGGATGTTCATAAAAACGAATCGTGATTAAAGCGGACACAGCCCGTGTGTCGAGTCGCAAGCTGGAGAAAAGTCGGTTTTTATGGGTTTGGGCTTTTTGTAAATCGGCCTTCCTCGTCAACGCGGGCGGTGGCAAACGAGTGGGCATCATCGGCTAGTTGCTTCAATTTTGCGACTTGGGCTTGGGTCGGAGTCACGCCTTGGGTCTCGATAAGGACGAGGCGGATTTTTTTGATTCCTTCCAAAAGGGCCGTGACCATTTCGGTCTTCTTGATGTCGGGATTTAAGGTTTCCAAGCGGTCAATAAAGTAGTCAATGACGTCAGGCTTCGCGAGAATGTCGGCCTTCACGGGGGTGTATTTTTCCGCTGTGCTAGTGGTTCCGACTTGAAAACCGCGCAACCAGCCTCCGAGGCTGACCATGTGGGCCAACTCTTCGTCACGCAGTTCCAGCATCGTATTTTCAACGTCCTCTTGGGTGCGAACTAACTCTTGGCGCATGCCGATCCAGTCACCCTTGTCGCTCAAGTCGAGCAGGCTCTTACTGCGCTTGGTTAATTGTTCTCCGATGCCGAGAGCTCGGGCTTGGCGAATGAGTGCCTTGCCGACGTCTTGAACATCCTTGGGGCGTTCGGCAATGGTGAGAATGAAGCCGTCTGCAACGAGTGATCCAAAATGAAGAGCCGTTTGAAGGCGGTTGTTAAAGGAGGCTTCCCTGGACGTGGCATCAAGAAGATGGAGGGGGGCTGGACGGAAGGACTCCAAATCGTTGAGCAATGTCGCGATGGAGGGGGAGGTGACAGGATTGACGCCGAGTTCCTCGCGCATGTGCTCATCCGAACTGGCTTTTAATTCCGCCTCAATGTCGTTTTGAGCCAGCGCCGAAAATGAAAGCAGTAACCCGATAGTTGCTATGATGGGAATGACCTTGTGCACGATTTGTACTCCAGCAGACCAGCGACACGACTTGCAATCAAGAGAGAAACTGCTTTCGCAAATTTTCTTTCGGGTGCAAAATAAATCCCATGATCATCGGAATTCCCAAGGAGATCAAAACGCAGGAGCATCGCGTGGCCCTTCTCCCTTCAGCGGCCTACCAACTCATCAAGCACGGCCACAAGGTCGTGGTGGAAACTCAGGCAGGAGCAGACATTGGTTTCTGCGACCAGAATTATCAAGATGCCGGAGCGGAGATCGTCCAAGAGCACGCCGAAGTCTTTGAGCGCGCGAATATGATCATTAAGGTCAAAGAGCCGTTGCCTTCGGAATACTCGCTCCTCCGAAAAGATCACACGCTCTTCACCTATCTCCACCTTGCAGCGAACCGTATGCTCACTGAGGCGCTCATGAAAACTGGGGCAACTTGTATCGCCTATGAAACGGTAAGTGTGAACCACCGTCTCCCGCTACTTGAGCCCATGAGTGAGATCGCGGGCCGCATGTCGGTACTGGTGGGGGGGTATTTTTTAGCGAAGCACAACGGTGGTAACGGCGTGCTCCTGGGTGGCGTGCCTGGCGTTCTTCCTGGAAAAGTGGTCGTCATCGGCGGAGGCACATCGGGAGTGAATGCGGCACGTATGGGCACGGGACTTGGTGCGGACGTCACCATTCTCGAGGTGGACCTAGAGCGAATGCGTTTCCTCGATATCACCATGAGCACGGCGCACACGCTTTATTCGAATGAGTCGAGTCTCATTGATCTGCTACCGGGGGTCGACCTGCTGATTGGCGCGGTCTTGGTGCCGGGTGCGCGTGCGCCGAAATTGATCACCCGCGAGATGCTAAGACTCATGAAGCCAGGTAGCGTCGCGGTGGATATCGCGATCGACCAAGGCGGTTGTTTCGAGACCTCACGGCCCACCACCCACGACAACCCGACCTTTGTGGAAGAGGGGGTCGTGCATTATTGTGTGGCGAATATGCCTGGTGCCTACGCCCGTACAGCCACTCAGGCTCTAGCGAATGCGACATTCCGTTACATCGAGGCCTTGGCTGATTTTTCGCTCCCCGAAGCCGTTCGGCGAATGCCCGGTCTGGCGGAAGGCGTGAGCGTTTTTGATGGAGGCATCACATGCAAAGCAGTTGCCGAAGCGCATTCTCTCGACTACACGCCATTTGTTCCATGAGTACGCTTGAACAGGAAATTCATATCATCGGCCGCCGCGCTCGCGAGGCAGGGCGTTCACTGGCCCGCTTCACTGCGGATCAAAAAAATGCCATTCTTGCAGCGATGGCGTATGAGATTCTGGCTCGCACTCCAGAAATCCTTGCTGCGAATGCGCAGGATACCTCCGCTGCGGAAAAAGCCGGTCTCACCAGCGCCTCGATTGATCGCTTGAGGCTCACAGAAAAGCGCATCGCGGATATGGCCGCCGGCATCCGACAGGTGGCGGGTCTCAACGACCCAGTGGGCGAAATCCTGCGCTGTTGGACTCGCCCTAATGGCATCGAAATTTCGAAAATCCGCACCCCGATCGGCGTCATTGGCATCATCTACGAATCCCGTCCGAATGTGACCGCGGATGCCGCCGTCTTGTGCCTCAAGACTGGGAATGCGGTGATTTTGCGGGGCGGGTCGGAGGCGCTTTCTTCGAACCTTGCGATCGCCTCTGCGCTGCAATCTGGTGGAGCCCTCGCGGGGTTGCCGGATGGTGCCGTTCAGCTCATCCCCACCAAGGATCGTGAGGCCGTGAAAATCATGGCTGCGATGAATCAATACATGGACGTGATCATCCCCCGTGGTGGTCACTCGCTCATCGAGGCGGTGGTTTCCTCCGCTCGTATGCCGGTGATCAAGCACTACGACGGAGTCTGCCACGTTTATGTCGACCGCGAAGCGGATCTGAAAATGGCGACGGCGATTTTAATCAATGGCAAATGCCAGCGCCCCGGCGTTTGCAATGCCGTTGAAACCCTGCTCGTCCACCGCGATGTAGTTGAGGATTTTCTGCGTTTGGCGGCGACGGACCTGCAAAAGCAGAATGTCGAAATCCGCGCAGATTCCGAGGCGTGCGAGATCCTTTCTCGGTTAGAATACCCGACATTCAGCGAGGCGGTCGACGCTTCTTGGCGGACCGAATATCTTGACCTCATTCTTTCGCTTCGGATTGTCGGCAGCCTAGAAGAAGCGGTTTCCCACATCGAGACCTATGGCTCGCACCATAGCGATGCGATCATCACCAGCAACACCGCCAACGCCGAGGAATTCCTAGCTGCGGTCGATTCCGCCACAGTTTATTGGAATGCCTCCACGCGTTTCACCGATGGCGGCGAGTTTGGATTTGGGGCGGAGATCGGTATCAGTACTGACAAACTCCATGCCCGCGGTCCGATGGGGCTCGAGGAATTAACGACCTATAAATACCTCATCCGTGGGAACGGTCAGGTTCGCTCATGAAGACGCAGCAAGTCCACTACGAGGGGCATGTGCAAGGAGTGGGTTTCCGCTATCTGGTCAAAAACCTCGCACGCGAATACGATGTCTCGGGATCTGTCGAAAATCTGCCCGACGGTCGTGTCGAGCTCATCGTGAGCGGAGAAACGAGCGAGGTGAAAGATTTTCTAGAGGGCATTCGCACGAGCTCTCTCAAGGGTCACATCACAGTCGAGTCGTCATCCGAAATTCCACTGCCCGCAGGCCTGCGCGGCTTTCATATTCTTTCATGAGCATACCCGTTGTCCAAATCGAGAATATCACGAAGATTTTCGCCGTTCCGCTTCGCCGCAGGCGCATCACGGCGGTTCGCAATCTGAATCTCACCGTCCAGCCCGGCGAGGTCTATGGGCTTCTTGGTCCTAATGGGTGCGGGAAAAGCACGACACTCAAAATGCTCTTGGGGCTGGTGACTCCGAATCAAGGCAGGGCTCTCATTTGCGGGAAGGACAGCCGCGAATACCGAAGTCGGCGCGATGTCGGTTTCCTCCCCGAAAATCCCTATTTCTACAAATTTCTCACGGCCACCGAAACGCTGGTTTTCTATGGTCGTATTTGTGGGATGCGTGGATCGGCGCTGAAAAAGCGGGCGGAGGAACTGATCGATCTCGTCGGTCTCAGTGACGCCCGTGACCGCCGCGCGGCGGGCTTTTCGAAAGGCATGCTCCAGCGCATCGGCTTGGCGCAGGCTCTCATTCAAGATCCGAGTCTCGTCATCCTAGATGAACCGACGGCCGGCGTGGATCCTGCCGGCTCCCACCAGATCCGCGACCTCATCCTCGATCTCAAAAAACGTGGCAAGACCGTCCTCCTCACATCCCATCTCCTCGAGCAGGTGCAGGAAATCTGCGATCGCGTCGGCATCATGGCGCATGGGGAAATGATACGCGAAGGGAGTCTCGATGAACTCGTGCGCGTGGAGGGGCAGACGCAATTCATTGTTGAAAATGCGACACCCGAACTTCGCGAGCAAATGGAGCAACTCATCAATCAATCTGGTGCCAAACTCGTAGCCGCTCGCCAGCCCCAGCGCTCGCTGGAAAGTGTCTTTCTGGAGCTCACGGCCCCCCGTCCATGAGGGCCTTTATTACCGGCACGGATACCGGTGTTGGCAAAACCTTTGTCGTTGCGTTGCTGACTCGCACGCTTCGCAAAGCGGGCTTCGATACAGTCGCGCTCAAGCCACTTTGTTCGGGCGAGCGTGATGATGTCGCTATCCTTGCCGAGGCTTCCGGCGACACTCTCACGATGGAGGAAATCAATCCCATTTGGCTTCGCACCGCAGCAGCGCCGTTGGTCGGAGCCACTCTGGAGCAGCGCCCGATTTCACTCGATGCCCTCGAGGCTTGGTTCAACCGCATAGCCGCAACCCGACAATCGATTCTCGTTGAAGGCGCAGGTGGTTGGTTAGTTCCTGTGACCGGCACGGAAACCCTTGCCGATGTCGCTTGTCGATTCGCCCTGCCTGTGATCCCTGTCGTGGCCAATAAACTCGGCTGCATTAATCACGCTCTGCTCACGATCGAGAGCATCCGAGCCCGCGGCCTAGAGTGTCCCGGCTTGATTCTCAACTCCGCAACCGAGCCGGATGATATCGCCAAACAAACCAATCGAGATGTCCTCTCCCAGTTCACAAATGTGCTGGTGGAAATCGGGTGCGGACAGACCGAAATCAGCGCTTCAGAATTAAGGCGGATTTTTCCTCTTGCATAAAAATCTTTTTCCGCCATTGTCTCCAACCCTATTCAACTTAGTCTTCTTATGGCATACGCAGTGATACAAACAGGTGGCAAACAATATCGAGTCGAGTCCGGCAACGAAATCGACGTCGAAAAACTCGACGTAGAAGTCGGCACGGATATCGATTTTTCCGAAGTGCTTCTCGTATCTGATGGAGCTGATCTTCAAGTCGGCGAGCCCTTCGTCTCCGGCGCCAAAGTCAGCGCCGAGGTCGTCGATCAATTCAAGGATGACAAAGTGATCGCTTTCAAATTCCGCAGACGTAAGGGCTACCACCGCACCGTCGGTCATCGCCGCCAACTTACCCGTCTCAAAATCAAAACCATCTCCACCAAGTAAAATCTCATGGCCCATAAAAAAGGACAAGGCAGTGTCAAAAACGGACGCGACAGCATCAGCAAGCGTCTCGGTGTGAAAAAATTTGGCGGCGAGTCCGTCATCGCCGGCAACATCATCCTTCGCCAGCGTGGTACTAAGTTCACTCCTGGTCGCAATGTTGGTCTCGGACGTGATTATACCATCTGGGCTCTCGTTGATGGTCACGTCAAGTTTGACCGCAGCGGTCGCCGTGTGAACGTCGAGCCAGTTGCGACCTCGGCCAATTGATTTTTTTCCACGCTAAGTCCCGCACCTCTCCGGTTCGGGGCTTTCGTGTTTCTGATTTTCGGCTTATCGGCTCTCATGATCCGATAAGCTAGGATTCCTAGCAGGGGATCCGCAAAATGTTTTGGCGTTCGGGAGAGGTTAACTTCCGGCCGTTGTTTTTCAGATCTTATTTCTCTTAGGGGATGTCTTTTCTGTTTTTTGGGTCTGTCTGACAGATTCGAGGGTTTTGGTTTTGCGGCTCTCCTGCTTCTCTCCCGGCCTTTTTCGGTGACTCTTCAATTGCACGAATGGATATTCAACCGGATCTTGTTTAAAAACTGGTCCCGTCCAAAACACATGAAGCGGCTTTTAATTTTAGCTTTTCTTACCACCGGCCTTTTTGCGAACCCGCTTTACGCTGGGGCTTTCTTGTTTGCTTGCTCGGGTTGCTTGGCCGATGAGGCGGGGCCCGCCAACTCGATCCAGCGCGCCTCCTCGGATGGTATCGGCAAGTTCCACATGGGCCGAGAAATTGCGAAGGTCATGGGACACGAGGGAATCGATTGGCTGGAACGCGACACTCGGGAAAACGAGGAGGCCCCCAGTCGCGGCATTGCTGCTCTGGATTTGAAGCCGGATGATGTCGTTGCCGATGTGGGCGCGGGGTCGGGTTACCACACTTTCCGGATGGCGCCGCTGGTTCCCAAGGGGCGCGTGGTGGCGGTCGATATTCAGCCCGAGATGATTGCGTTCCTCGAAGCCCGTGCGAAGGAACTCGGCCACGCGAATGTCCAGCCTCATCTCGGCGCCATCGACGGGGTCCGCCTGCCTGCGGAGTCGATCGATTTGGCCTTGATGGTTGATGCCTATCATGAGTTTTCAC
>CAMDOJ010000033.1 GCA_945903555.1 Chthoniobacter flavus | reverse complement strand
GGTAATGGTGTTCTTATTATCCAATTTGATTCCTGCCATAGTGCTGACTCCTATGCTGCCGCTCTGTGACGGTGTATTAAAAAAGTTTTGGCCGAGCGACTCCGAAGATAAGTTGGAGCGCCCGAAATATCTGACGTATCAAGCACTGGCGGATGCTGAGACAGCGCTGGACTTGATCCCCAATCCACTCGGTCGCCTTTTTGCGAGTGTGATTTCCGCTCGGGCCACGATGGGGGGAGGGCATGACGAAGGTGAGGCCACAGCCTTTGTGATCCTGGAGGGCGCCATAGAAATTTTTTGCACTGGTTCGCCGTCGAAAATCCACTGACGACTGCCCAGTCGCTCCGACTCCAACGATACCGATCCTGATTGCATACGATCCGCCACATTGGGGAGGCCGTTGCGGGATTAGCCGTTTCTCGTGAGGTCCTTTCATGTGGTGCAGAAGCCTGTGCATCGGGACTCATGGCGTGGTTGGCTCAAAATATTGCCCTTGGCGCGGAGGCCACTGCAACAATGGATGTGGAAAAAATCCGCATCTTTTTGAGTTCAGCAAACAAAAGGATCCGGCCGTTAGAAAAATGAGGCGGAACTTTCTCGAAAAATGCGGGACTTTTTCTTCCTTGGAAAAACTAAATATGTCCATGATGGTGTGATTCTTAAATATCTCGTCATGGCTTATCCATCGCCTCTCCAAACTTCAGATGTAGTCGATGGAGCCGTCGGTTTAGATGGATCTTAAAACGTAGTTTTTGAAAAAACGTGTGGACGTTCGGCGTTCTCTCGGACACCTTTCGTGCCCTTTAATTTTCATATGCTTACGCTTTCACAGGTCACAAAATCATTTGGCGGCAGGATCCTCTTTGAGGAAGCCGCGCTGCAGGTCAACACGGGAGACCGCATCGGACTTATCGGCCCCAATGGAGCGGGAAAATCCACGCTTTTTTCCCTGTTGCTTCGCAATGACGAACCGGATGAGGGGCTTGTGACGATGCAACGCGGGGTGCGCGTCGGCTTTCTTCCTCAAGAGACCGCTGCCGTTACGGATCAAACTGTCATGGAGCTCGCGGCTGGCGCTGAGGCGGATGGACGCTCTGAAGCCATGGCGAAGCGCATTCTCTCGGGGTTGGCCTTTCGTGAGACTGATTTTCATCGTCCCGTGGGCGAGTTGAGCGGTGGGTGGATCATGCGAGCGCATCTTGCTAGATTGCTAGTGGAGGAGCCTGATCTTCTCTTGCTGGACGAGCCTACCAACCATCTCGATCTTGAAACGCTGGGGTGGTTTCAAAATCACCTTTCAGGGTATCCCGGAGCTATTTTGACGATCTCGCACGATCGGGAATTTCTGAATCTCATCTGCCGTGGCATTGTGGAGATTCGTCACCGTAAACTCATTCGTTACACTGGAAACTTCGATGCTTGTCTCGAACAAAAAAAGGCACGTGAGGAACAGCAACTCGCCGCCTATCGCAACCAGCAAAAAGAGATCGCTCATCTTGAGGATTTCATTAATCGCTTTCGGGCAAAAGCCAGCAAGGCCTCACAGGCACAGGATCGCATCAAGCAACTCGGTCGCATGGTTCGCATCGAGGCTCCGGAATCCGATGAGCCCACGGTCAGCTTTCGATTTCCTCAGCCCCCGCGTGGTGGTCAAAAAGTCATGACCTTGGATGGGGTTCGCCAAGCCTATGGCACTAATGTCATTTATGATGATCTCAACCTTGAGATTCAAAAGTGCCAACGTACGGTGCTGGTGGGCCCGAATGGAGCCGGCAAGTCCACGCTTCTGAAGATTCTTGCAGGTCATCTTGAGCTGGATGCTGGAACGCGCACGCCTGGCCACAATTGCAGCATTGGCTATTTTGCCCAGCACCGTACGGAGGCTCTTGATGTGAAGCGCACGGTGCTCGAGGAGGTGCAGTCGATCGCCAGACCAGTGCCAGAGCAGGCCGCACGTACCGTGCTTGGTGCGTTTCTTTTTCGCGGGGACGATGTTTTTAAACGCGTAGGCGTGCTGAGTGGGGGAGAAAAAAGTCGCCTTTCACTGGTCAAGTTGCTTCTCGATCCACCGAATTTTCTTCTTTTGGACGAACCCACGACCCACCTTGATATGCCGAGCATTGATGCCCTCATACGGGCGCTCAAGCCCTATGATGGGACGGTTTATTTTGTCAGTCACGATGTGCATTTTATTCGCGCCATGGCGACATCGGTCATCCATGTGCAGTCCGGCCGCATCACCCGTTACGCTGGGGATTATGAATATTACAGGGAGAAATCTCAGGTGGGTGGGGGTGCGCGTGCCGGAACGGTTGCCTCGTTGGGGAACTTTCAACCCTCCACTGAGGTCGATTCTGATGTCGAGTCGCCCAAGCTCGGACTCAAGGAAATGCGAGCACAACGTCGTGCCGAGGCCGATGCACGCAAGGCCGCAGCCGGAGAGCGACGCTCCCGCGAACAACGCGTTTTCGCGTTGGAGGCCGAAATTCAAAGCTTGGAGGATTCCCAGCGCGAGCTCAGTTGCCAGCTTGAGGATCCGGCGACCTACGAAAATCCCTCGCTGGCGATGGAAATCAATCGCAAGCTCGCCGGAGTGGCCGACGCTCTTGAAAAAGCGAATGCCGAGTGGCTCGCTTGCGCTGAACCCAGCGAGGCCCTAGTTTAGAACGCAATTATGATTCCCTTTCGCAATCTCGCCGAGACTCGTACGCCTGACGGTTCCCGCTTTTCCCTTCATGAGCACGATGGAGATTATTTTCTCAAGCTCAATGGACGTCAACTCATGGGGTCAAATTTAACGACCTCGGAGATCATGCTCGCCGATCTCGCCTGTGGGTATTTTCAGTCGCCAGATCGTCCGCGTATCCTCATTGGTGGGCTTGGACTGGGTTTCAGTCTCTGCCGCGTGCTTGAGATTGCGGGGCCCACGGCTGTGGTCGTGGTGGCGGAGCTTCTTCCGGAGGTTGTGGCGTGGAATCGCGAGTTCCTTACCGAATTGAATGGCAAACTTCTCGATGATCCTCGGGTGAAAATCGTCACAGGTGATGTTTTCGATAGCATCAAAAAAGGCCCAGGAACCTACGACGCGATTATTCTCGATGTGGACAATGGCCCGACATCCTTTGTGCAAGCCAAAAACTCCCGTCTCTACACCAGCAAGGGCCTTGAGCTCATTCGCTCGGCGCTTCGCCCCGGTGGACGCGTTGCGATCTGGTCCGCCGAGCGTGAGCCCGCTTTTCTGACCCAACTCGCCCGCGCGGGATTCCATGCCCAGGAATATGAAGCCAAGGCCCATGAACGCGCGAAGCGTGCAGCCTATCGGATTTACGTTGGTGAGGTTGCTGTTCTGGAAAAGGAGAAGGAACCGCTTCGCGAAACGCAACGTCCTTTTGCGATTAAGCGGCGCACTCGCTGACCCTGCTGGATAGTGTGGCGGCGTCGAAGTTCGGAAAGATGTCCACGCTGGTTGAGCTTGTGTTTCCGGCTGCAAGGTGATGAGCGGCGGTGTAGGCGATCATCAATGCGTTGTCCGTGTGCAGTCCGGGAGGTGCCGTGACGAGCGTGAGGTTATCCCGCTCAGCTCTGGCCGTGGCGAGTGAGCGTAAGCCGGAATTAGCACTCACCCCTCCGCTGATGGTCACGATCCGTCTTCCCAGTCTGTTGGCTGCGCGGAAGAGCTTGGCCACGAGTACCTCGGTGACGGCCACTTGGAAGGATGCGCAGATATCCGGCATGCCATCCGTGATGGGGCCGGCTTTTTCCAAAAAAATCCGCAAAGCCGTTTTGAGTCCGCTGAAACTGAAGTCGAAGTCGCCGGAGTCGATCATCCCGCGTGGAAAATCGTGTCGCTTGGGGTTACCGGATCTGGCGAGGCGGTCGATTTCTGCGCCGCCCGGATAGCCGAGTCCGAGAAGTTTGGCCACCTTGTCGAAGGCCTCGCCAGCGGCATCATCGAGCGTGCGGCCGAGCAGAGTGTATTTTCCAAAGCCCTCCACGTCGAAGAGGAGGGTGTGTCCTCCACTCACGACCAAAGCGATGTGCGGGGGGATTTCCGCTTTGCCAAAAAAAGGTGAGAGCAAGTGGCCCTCGATATGGTTGATGGCGAGGAAGGGTTTGCCTGAGCCAAGGCTCAAACCTTTGGCTGTCGAGGCACCAACGAGGAGGGCGGAGGCAAGCCCTGGCCCCGTTGTTGCAGCTATGGCGTCGAGATCGGTGACATTGAGGCCAGCGGCATCAAGTGCCTGACTGATGATGTGGGGGGCGGAAATGAGGTGATTGCGAGAGGCAACCTCCGGAACGACTCCGCCGAATGCAGAGTGAATCGAGGCTTGGCTGAAAATTTCGTGTGCTAGCACGTCATCGAATCCCCTCAAAATCGCGGCAGCCGTTTCGTCGCATGATGTTTCGATGGCGAGAAGTGTCGGCCGAGAAATCATTTTTTGGTGTGATGAACTTTGGCGGTTTTGAGGCTCAATATCGTGGCTTGAAGGGCATCGACGGCTCGGTCGAGTTGCGGATCGGCGGGTGGCCTAGGTTGAGTTGTTGACTCTTCTCCTTTTCGACGTGAGCGAAGGAGCGCCGTTTCCTGATCGTGGGTGAGCGTCGCGCGAATGTGTGGGCTCACGCCGTGCTCATGAATGAGCTTGCGGCTCGGAGTGAAGTATTTTGCCGTAGTGAGACGTGCGGCGGATCCATCAGGAAGCGATACCACGCTTTGCACAGATCCCTTTCCGAATGTGGTCTCTCCCACGAGAAGCGCGCGACCAAGATCCTTAAGCGCCCCAGCGACGATCTCCGATCCGCTCGCGCTGGCATAGTTTGTCAGCACAACGATCGGATATTCCCGCTGTGAGGTTGATGTGGACGCGGTGCGGTATTCCCGTGAGGGAGTGCGCCCCTCGGTGGAGACAATCAAAGTATTTGGATCCAAAAATTCTCCACACACATCGACCGCGCTGCCGAGAAGCCCGCCTGGATTGTATCGTAGATCGAGCACAAGAGCCTCCATGCCGCTTTTTTCCAGAGTGTTGAGCGCCTTCGCGAGTTCCGTTGCCGTGGGTTCGTTGAACTGAGTGATGCGCACATATCCGATACGAGACTTTCCTTGCGAAGGGAGAATCTGGGCGTCTTTCACGCTGGGCACTTTGATGATAGCGCGAACGATTTCAAAATCCTTCACCTGCCCGGTCGAAGGGCGGTTGATCGTGAGGGTCACTTTCTCACCCACTTTGCCGCGCAGTTTTTCGATGGCGGAGTTGATGTTGAGCTTCTCAGTCGATTCGCTGTTGATTTTTAAAATCTGATCACCGGGGAGGAGTCCGGCCTCAAATCCGGGTGTGTCTTCCATCGGGTGAAGGATGGTGAGGATGCCCGACTTCTCGGTGAGTGTGACACCGAGGCCCGCAAATTCGCTTTTAGTATCCTCCTGCATGCTCTTGAAATCCTTCGGCTCCATGAATTGGCTGTGGGGGTCTAGGCTGTCCAGCATGCCGTGGAGCGCACTATAAGTGAGATCTTTGTAACTGGTCTTGGAATCGTTGACGTAGTCTTGGCGGATCAATTGCATGGCTCGTGTGAGGATTTCAAGTTGCTCGTAGGGGGAATCCTCCTTTTCGGAACGCGGGGAGTTTTCACCCCTAGCTGAAACGCACGCGAGGAGCAGGTTCAAAAATAAGAGATAACGCATCGGCGTAGATTAGCATCACTACCGACTTTGCCAAATGCGGATCGCTAGCTTGAGATGAAAAGTTAGTCCGACTTCCCTTGCGCACGCCAAGAGACGGCTTGCTCGCGCGCTTTATTGAGGCTTCACGTTCGGCGGAAGCGCGCCGAAGCCGAGTGCAGTCACTCCCGATTCGTTACAAAGATCCAGCACTTGCAGGATCCTCTCGTAAGAAACAGATTTGTCGGACCGCAGGACAACGGATTGACCAGCATCCAACTTTATCAGGCTGGACAGCATTTCACGCAGTTTCACATCTTCCATGGGACGTTGGTTCACGGTGATTATCCCGCCTGGTTGAATGTTGACGATGATCGGGGATTTGAGTGCCGAGCGCTGCGGGGCGGAGGAAGACTTGGGAAGCTCGATGCCCAGATCCGTTTCAACGCGGCTTTCCGTCCAAGTGACCAACAGGAATATCACCAACACGAGCATGATATCCACAAAGGAAGTGACATTGAAAAAAATGCCCTGAGGGATTTGTTTAGCGCTTCGAAAGGTCATGTGTAACTAATTTCGAATCTTAGCGGGTTTCAGCGATCCTGCAAACTGGAATCCACATTAAAAGGCTTTACGAAGATGGCTAGGAAGGATGCCGAGTTGCTCTCGGTATTTGGCTACGGTCCTGCGGGCCACACCGAGTCCTCGATCGGATAGCATCTTGACGATGCTCTGGTCACTGTAGGGGTGCTGGTCGTTTTCTTCTCTCACGATTTGAGCAATGGCTTGGCGGACGCTTTCGTTGCTCACGGTTTCCCCATCGCTATTCGTGTAGCCGTGAGTGAAGAAATACTTCATCTCGAAGATCCCCTGCGGTGTCGCCATAAATTTTCCCGCTGCTGCTCGGCTGACGGTGGTTTCGTGAACCCCTACGGCATCGGCGACCTGACTCATCGTCATCGGTTTCAGGTGGGCCGCGCCGAGGTCTAGGAATTCCTTTTGCTGTATGACGATTTCGCGGGCGATGTTCAATATCGTCTGCTGACGTTGGTGGATGCTTTTGATGAAAAAAGTACCCCCTCGTATTTTATCCCGAAGGTAATCTCGGACTTCTTTTGAGGTACCGGAGAGCATGTCTTTGTAGTCATCCGAAATTCGCAACCGGGGAATCTCGTCGCTGTTGAGAGAAACCGAATATCCCTCCCCATCCTTCTCAATAAGCACTTCAGGTACGACGATCTGATTGGTGTCCGGCGAGAAGGCGCGGCCAGGCATCGGGTCAAGTTGGGCTATCACTTCGGCGGCGTGTTGAATCTCTGCGAGTTCCAGGTCGAGGGCCTTTGCGATTTCGTGCAGTTTCTTGCGGCCGAGTTCATCGATATAGTGCTTCACGATGCGAGCCTCGGTCGAATATTTGCGACCTTGGTTAATGAGTTGCCTAAGCAGGCACTCGGAAAGCGTGCGTGTTGCCACGCCTGCCGGATCGAACTCCTGCACCCTTTCCAGTATGCGTTCCACATCCAGCGACATCACATCGAGTTGGGTTGCGATATCAGTAATGCTGGCCCGAAGGTACCCTCCTGCATCTAGGTTTCCGATGATCTCTACCGCGATCTCCGCATCTTCCCTTGACCATGAGGCGGTGCTGAGTTGCTCCAATAAATGCTCGGCGAGGGTGGGGGGCCGGACTTGAGAATCCAAAAAATGCTGTCTTCGTTCGAGGGCGTCTTGCGTCCAAGGTTCCGCCGTCGAACGCTGCGCGTAGTATTCATCCCACTGGTCGTCCAAATCACTTGTCTTTTTATTATCCAATGGATCGGATTTATCCGGAACGATCTCCTCTAGCGCGGGATTCGATCGCAGTTCGGTATCCACCAGTTGGCGTAATTCAGTGAGGGGTGCCTGCAGGATATTCAGGCTCTGCTGCATCTGTGGAGAAAGCGACTGCTGAAGGGCCATCCCTGCGACTTGTTGCATGCCTGCCATAATTTACAGAATGCTTAGGCATGAATGCTGCTTCTGCAAGCAATTTCCGCGCCACTTTTTTTTAAATAAAATTCGACCTGCCACTTGAAATGAATCCGACCTGTTGTAGTTTTGCTGGGTATGATGAAACTATTCTTTTTAGCGGTATTTCCATTGATGGTAGCCACTTTATCGGCAGCCGAGCCGGCGGTGGCGCCGATCCCCCTTTTACAGCAACTCAACTCCGCTTTCTCCTCCGTTTTCTCGAAGGCCTCGCCTTCTGTTGTGGTGATCGAGGCCAAGGGGCAGCCAGTCAGCGCCGTTCCACAAGGGTTAGAATTGTTTTTTCGAGGTCCCAACGGAATCCCTTACCGCGTAAAGCCAGAAAATAATGATCCAACTCCTGAAGTCGCTCCGAATATCGGCTCAGGATTTATCATTAACGCGGAAGGTCAGATCCTGACGAATAATCACGTCATCGCCGATGCGGTGGAGGTCACTGTGAAGCTCAAAGACGGACGCCGCTTCTCCGCCGAGGTGATCGGTGCTGATGAGCGTAGCGACCTCGCTGTTTTGAAAATTACGGGCTCGAATCTCCCTGTCGCGGAATTGGGAGATAGCAATGCGGTGAATGTGGGAGAGTTTGCCTTCGCCATCGGCACACCGATGGAGCTTCCCTACACTTTCACCTTTGGTGTTGTGAGCGCGAAGGAACGCACGCTCGGCCTTGGCGGCAACTACGATGAATATCTGCAGACCGACACCTCCATCAACCCAGGCAATAGCGGCGGTCCGCTCTGCGATATTCAAGGGCGCGTAATCGGCATCAACACACTTATCAGTGGCAGCAATCGAGGCGTTGGCTTTGCTATTCCCATCAATACCGCGAAAGATGTCACATCCCAACTCGTATCCAAAGGATACGTTAGCCGTCCTTGGTTGGGTGTTTCCATCGCCAGTCTCGAGGATTTGAAGAAGGCGAAGGGAATGTTCCAAGGAACTATGCGAGGAGTCGTTGTGCGAGGCGTGGAGCCTGGTGCTCCAGCGGAGATGAGCGAACTGGTGCCCGGCGATGTGATCACCAAGGTCGATGGCAAGGACGTCGAAGTCGCGACGGACTTGCAGAGGGAAATTTTAACTAAAAAAATCGGACAAAGTGTGGCTCTGCATATTGTGAGGCAGGGGAAACATTTGATCATCTCGGTGAAAACTGGCGAGCGTCCGGACAAGCTTTTGCGGGCCTCGATGCGGCGTCCGTCAACTCCCGCACCCGCTTCTCCTTCCGCTTCCACTGGGGCTCCTTCCGCGCCCGGACTCACCGTTCAAAGTGCGACTCCAGAAAATCTGGCCGCATTGCAGATCTATCGCAAGGAAAGCGGTGGGGTTGTTGTCACTTCGGTTGAGCCTTACAGTGCCTCCGCGGCAGCTGGACTTGAGGTCGGCGATGTGATCACGGAGGCCGGTGGTCGTCCAGTACTCGGGCCGAAGGATCTGGAATCCGCTCTCAGTCAGGCAGACCAAGAACATGGTGTTCTTTTGTTGCTGGAGCGGGATGGACAGAAAACATTCGCCATCTTCAAGTCCTAATTCTAGTGAGCCATACTCGGTCGTGACAGGGAAGACGAAGAGTTCCCATCACAGGCTCCTGCAGGGAATCATCCCCATTTTCGTAAGATGAGGCTTTTCTTCCTATTGCAAGAGGGCTTTAATCTCCTAAAGTCTTCTGGTTTTCCCGCTTCAATCTGGTTTACTCTTTAAAGACATTAAAAACTCACATGAACCTCACTTCACATCCCGCTTGGGAATCGCTTGATGATCAAGCGGATACATTACCGCATCTCGCTGAGCTCTTTCACGAAGATCCTCGCCGAGCAGAAAAGTTTCAAATTGAGGCCGCTGGGCTCTTTTTCGATTATTCCAAAAATCTGATCACCGAAGCCACTGTGGAGTCCCTCTTGGAACTCGCCAATGCCGCCGGTCTACGTGACCGGATCGACGCCATGTTCCGAGGCGATAAAATCAACACCACTGAGGATCGTTCTGTGTTGCATATAGCCCTCCGAGCCCCACGTACGGCCTCGATCCATGTCGATGGGGTCGACATTATGCCTGAGGTGCACGAGGTCCTTGACCGCATGGCCGCCTTTTCCGACAGAGTCCGTAACGGGGATTGGAAGGGCCACACGGGCAAGCGTATCAAAAATATTGTCAACATCGGCATCGGCGGGTCCGATCTCGGGCCGGTGATGGCCTACGAAGCCCTTCGGCACTATACCGACCGTTCGCTCACCTTCCGCTTTGTTTCGAATGTGGATGGCTCTGACTTCGCCGAGGCCACGCAAGATCTCGATCCAAGCGAGACGCTCTTTATCATCGCCTCAAAAACCTTCACAACAGTCGAGACTATGAGTAACGCCTCGACGGCTTGCGATTGGTTGCTTCGCGGCCTTGGTGGTGATGCGTCTGCCGTTGCGAAGCATTTCGTAGCCGTCTCGACGAGTGCCGAAAAAGTCGCGGCCTTCGGTATCGATACCGCCAACATGTTCGGTTTTTGGGATTGGGTCGGTGGGCGCTACTCTATGGTTTCTGCCATTGGACTTTCAAATATGATTGCCCTCGGGGCGGATCACTTCCGCGACATGCTGGCTGGCTTTCATGAGATGGATGAGCACTTTCGCACGGCTCCATTCGATCAGAATATTCCCGTTCTTCACGGTCTCCTTGGCCTATGGTATAGCGACTTTTTTGGTGCCCAGACCATCGCTGTCCTCCCCTACGAGCAATATCTCAAGCGCTTCCCCGCCTACTTGCAACAACTCACCATGGAAAGCAACGGCAAGCACGTCCAACTCGACGGCAGCGACGTGGATGCCGAAACCGGTGCAATCTACTGGGGCGAACCTGGCACAAACGGACAGCATTCCTTCTACCAACTTATCCACCAAGGGACGCGTCTCATCCCGTGTGACTTCATCGCCTTCGCTAATTCGCTGAACCCCCTCGGTCGCCATCACGATCTTTTAATGTCGAATGTTTTTGCGCAAACCGAAGCGCTCGCCTTCGGAAAATCACTCGCCGAAGTTGAAGCTGAGGGTACCCCCGCCGAGATTGCCCCTCACCGCGTTTTCGAGGGCAACCGCCCATCGAATGTCATCATGGGCGAAAAACTCACTCCCGCCGCCCTTGGGCGTCTCGTTTCGCTTTACGAAATGAGCGTCTTTACGCAAAGCGTGTTATGGAATATCAACCCTTTCGACCAATGGGGTGTCGAGCTTGGCAAAGTCCTCGCTCAACGCATCATCCCTGAATTGGAAAGCGCGACCGAACCCCACCTCCAGCACGATAGTAGCACAAACTCCCTCATTCGCCGGTATCGCAAACTTAAAGCCCAATAAGTCGATTTATTGCAAGATGAGCAGACGCCACCGACCGAGGAGACCATCATCTTGGGATTGGGCAGCATTCACAATCGGCTTCGGCGGTATTTCCCGGGAGCGACTCCAAACATCGCGATGAACGAACGCGAAAAATGGCTGTGGTCGCAGAATCCACAATCCAAGGCCACCGAATCCAGCGTCCTATCGGAATTTATCAGCAAATAGCTGGCCTTGGTCAGTCGGTATCGGACGATAAATCGCGATGGGGTTTGCCCGAAGATAGAAATGAACCGACGCTCAAATTGGCTCATCGACAACCCGGCGGTCACAGCGAGATCTTTCACGAGAATTTCTTCACTGTAGTGCGTGTCGATATACTCCATGACTTTTAGGAACGGCCCCTGAAGATTCCAAGGGAGCGCGTCCCGGTCGAAATCCCTCATGATTCCCATGATGCCGATGCTTTCGCCTTGGGCATTGCGCAGCGGATATTTGCTCGTGACATGCCAAGCGATGCTCCCGTCGGGGTTTGAGACCGGCTCCACACGGTTCAGCACAGCCTTGCCGGTCTTCATGACCTGAATGTCATCTTTGCGATATTGAAGGATCAGGTTCGTGGGAAAAAAATCCGTGTCCGACTTGCCGACCAACTCTGTCTCATTGGCAACCCCCAATTTTGCAAACTCCGCCGGATTACCCCCCATGAATCTGCCGCCCTTGTCTTTCATGAAAAAACAGACACCCCCGAGCGAACGCAAGATCGAGAGAAATGGGTCCAGGTTTGCTATGTTATCAAGAAACTTTCGCTGAAGTTTCAAATACTGGGCGTTGGGCCGAGACTTTTCCACAGTGCGATCATATCTAATCCCACAAACGGTGTTTGGCAAATCTGATCAGGGCATAAAACTTGGGGCTCTATGATGCTAAAATTTATTTTTTAAATTTAATTCAATTTTAAGAAGAACGTTGCCGAATTACTTCACAGAATTGAGCCACTCATGCAAACACGCTCGGCATGCCGATTTTGTACACAAAAATGGGGAAATGATGATAGCGAGCCCTTGATAAATACCCTATGTTGACACGATGCGATTCGGTCTGAATTCCTTCCTCGTTTCCTCCAGTTTTTCCACTGCCGACATTCCTTGGATCAAGGTTTTTAAAGCGTGGGGAGCCGATTTTGTCGAGTTGGCAGTGCTGCATCCTGAGGAGTTGGATGTTTCTGCTTTAAGGCGGGCTCTTGGAGACGCCGGGATGGAGAACAACCCCGTCTGCGGTATGTTTCCTCCCCAGCACGACCTCCGTGGGGATGCTACTCAGCAGAAATCCTGTCTCGACTACACCCGCCGCCTGATCGATCTCGCGGCAGCGCTTGGATCGAAAAACGTGGCTGGCCCGTTCTACTCCTGTGTCGGCCGATGCCATCTCCATACCAAAGACGAGAAGCGGGCGCAATTCGCACTGGTGGCCGGCCATCTCCGCACACTTTGCGGGGAGGCGGAAAAAGTCGGTGTCAACATTGCGATTGAGCCCCTGAACCGCTTCGAAACGGATTTTATCAATACCCTCGCGCAAGCCCGCCGCCTGATTGAGGCAGTCGGTAGCCCGGCATTGAAGATTCATGCTGACACGTTTCACATGCATATCGAGGAAGACCACTCGGCCACTACGGTGCGCGAGGCCGGGGCACTGATCGGCCATGTGCATGCCAGTGCCAGCCACCGGGGCATCCCCGGCCGCGATCAAGTCGATTGGACGGGTGTGT
>CAMDOJ010000032.1 GCA_945903555.1 Chthoniobacter flavus | reverse complement strand
GACAATACGATTCGTTACTCCACCTGCAGCGGGGTGACGCTGGGGAAACACGGTGACGAGTTCGACAACACGATGAACTACAATCGATCGATTCGCGTTGGCTTGGAACGCGGTTGGGACCGCAAGAATATCGGCAGCCATGTCGTGCGGAATAACCACATCTATAATTGTGGACAAGGCGGGATTATTGGCAGTCTGGGATGCAGTTTCTCAACAATCACCGGGAACGAAATTCACGATATTCGGCAGCACCACGAATACGGCGGGTGTGAAACAGCTGGCATCAAGTTGCATGGAGCGGTGGATGTCCTCATCAGTAAAAATCATGTTTACCGCTGTGCGCACTGGGGCGGTATCTGGATCGACTGGATGGGCCAAGGCGCACGGTTGACCGGCAACCTCCTGCATGGCAACAGCAACGATCTGATGGTCGAGATGAACCATGGCCCGATGCTCATCGACAACAATATATTGCTGTCCGCAGGAGGCGTCTTGGATGCGAGCGGCGGCGGGGCGTATGTGCACAACCTGATCAGCGGAGCGATGTCCATCTGGTCGGAACTCACAAAGCGGCAGACACCAATCTTTATTCCCCACTCCACGGAAATAAAATTTCCAAAGCATCTCAATGAAAAATTTGGGGCCATGGGCGGTGGGGCCGCTCGCTTTTCCGATCCCGTTGACAAGACCGAACAGGATGTCGTCTATCAGAGTGTTCGATACGGCTGCGAAGGATATATTCTCGATGTCCCCAACGGAAACTACACCGTGACGCTTAAATTCAATGAGCCATTCTTCGAAACGGTCGGCTCACGCCGTTTCGGCGTGAATATCCAAGGAGCACCCGTGGTGGAGAAATTGGATCTCGTGGCAAAAGCGGGTAAAAATGTGGCGTTCGATGTGGTCACCGAAGGCGTTTGTGTCCAGGACGGCGTGCTGAAGGTCGGGTTCACTCGCGATTTCGGCGAACCCTGTATTGCGGGAATTGAAGTGGCCGGCCCCCGGGATGTGGCCCAACCGTTCGATCTTCGGATCAATTGTGGCGGCGAAGCATGGGAAGGCTTTCGAGCCGACTTCCTGATCATGACGCCTGAGGCCCGTGTGGCTCTGATGGATAAGTGGGGCGGTGTCGGCGTCACCGTGGATCAAAACGATGACCGCTTTTTCAACAACCTTTTCATCAATGCCAAGTCGCTGTCCCGCTACGATGAACACAAGTTCAAGATCACAGCGGCCGGCAATGTCTTCCTGGCTGGGGCCAAAGCCTCGGAACAAGACAAAGATCCCATCGTCGCGGAAGCCTTCGATCCAAAAATCAAGCTCGTCGAAAAAGCTGACGGCTGGTGGTTGGAGATGAATGTGGATTCCACATGGGAAGAGAAGGTTAAGCGCCATCTTGTGTCGTCGGATTTGCTCGGCCGAGCCCAACTCCCAGGCGCTTCTTTTGAAACTCCAGATGGCAAACCCTACATTCTCGATACCGACTACTTCGGCAATAAATGGCCGAAAAATCACCCCTCTCCTGGACCGTTTGCCTTGACCGGAGAGAAAGCGATGAAAGTGTGGCCCAAGAAAAGTGATAAATAGCATGAAAACCATCATAACTCGCGGGCTGGCTAAATCTCCATTATCAGTATACCGCTGAAATCGTCTCGCCCCATCGTACCCATAGATAGATAACTCACCCATTTTTAAATGAAACCACACAAACTATTACTCACCGCACTCCTCGCCTCTTCACTCATTGCTTCCGCCCAACCCGCGCCCTCGCCGCTTGATTACACCTACGGCTACTGGTCCGGCACCTGGACGCACGACCCCGGTTCGACCGATCTCTCCCGGCTTTGTATCGAGTCGGGATATTATGGTTTCCAGTGGGATATCAAAAATCCCAGCAAGATTCGCTTCGGCTTACTGGATGACAAGGCTGGCTACCTGCAAGCCGGTGGGATGGCTCTGGAGCGTCTCAAGAATTTACCCGAGGGGGCATTGGAAGCCGAGATCAAGATCGACGGCCGAATCTACAAGATGACCGCCTGTCGCTCGGGGTTGGAAACAAAAAACTACACCCCTCTCTCGTATGTGTGGCTATGGGAATCCGCACGCATCGCACAGCATTACGAGTTGCGGGAATTGCAACTCAAGGACGCCGAGGGTAATATACTGCCCGCGATTGGCTCGTTGGCCGTGGTGGCATGGCCCCAGAGCCTGAGCTTCTCACTGGATCTCCAACCGCACTTTGATTATCGGGACGGACTCGCCCCTGGGCGCAAGGGCAGCGCCTACTCGGTTCGGACTCGCCCTTTGGAAGTATCCGACGCTCCTGGCATCGACTCCCCCGCCTTCACCGCCGAGTGCTGGTTCCTGCGCGACGAGCGCAAGAAGTCTGAAACAGGGACTATTTTCGGAAAAAACCACAACGAAAACAGAGACGGCCACTTCGGGGTTATGCTGGGCCGATGGGGAAAACTCAGTGCCGTCATGAGCATTTACAGCGATGGCAAAAATAACATCCATCTCATCAGCGAAAGCGCACCAGATCTCGATGTGACCGGAAAATGGCACCATGTCGTGCTCACCTACGACGGCTCGACCATGCGAGTCTATGCAAATGGAAGATTGCTGGGGCAGAAAGCCATCAACCTCACCCGCAAACCCGGCACTGGGGTTCTGCGCTTCGGCCAGCGGCCTGATGGGGCATTCCCCATACAGGCTGTTTTTGACGATGTGCGCATGTGGAATCGCGCCCTCTCCGATAAGGAAATCGCCGCGATTTTTAAAAATCCCGACACGCTTCCTTCGCTGGATGGATTGGTTTACCAGTCCAACTTCGACGAGCTTCCCGTCGTGACCCACCCCGTGTGGAAGGACGCCGAGCTGGCCCTTCGTTTCAAAGCCGGCGGCTTGGAAAAGTCTGCGGAGCGCAAGATTTCGGGCGATTGGTCTTATCCCCGAAGTGAGAACTTGACCTTGAATTGCAATCTACCCGGATCTTCCAAGCCGGACGAGGGTGTCTCGATCAAAGTCTCAGCCAGTGACAACCAAACAGTGCCAACGGCCTTCGAACCACTCTACGACTGCATCGTGGCCAGAGCGAACTACAGCTTTAAAGTTCCTTCCGCGTCGATCCTCAAGCGTGCACCCTTACGCGAAGGTCCTGCCTTCTATGATGAGTTTCTTGTGGAAGTCGAAAACCAAGGCACGCAACCTCGAAATGTGCCGTTCCTGCTGGAAATGTTTGGCACGGCGAGCATCACCGGTCTCGTTCCGATGCTGTGCGAACTCGACGGCACGCCCACAGGAATCCCGGTGCAACTTTCCAAAAACTGGCACCACACCGTCCTCCCCAACTACCTGCGCGCCTACACGCTCCTGCCCGCCGCGCCCGGCAAAACCTCGTATCTCCTGCGAGTCGTGTATGGTTTCTACGGATCCCTGCCCAGTGCCAGCAATAGCCAACTCTCGCTGGTCGGCTGGGGCGATACCACCAACGGACGCTGGGATCAGCTGGCCATCGGCTCCTCCGGCGAGACGATCTGCTTCAACCCCGAATTCTCCGCAAGCAACAGAGCCATCACCGATGTTCGCGCCCTCCTCACTCGACAAGGCAAGGATGGGAAAAAATGGCAGTGGTCCGATGCCGGATGGGGTGGCGATTGGCTCTCGGTCAATGGTCCCACGGGGACAAAACTCATGTTCGCCCGCATGAAAACCTCCTATCTCTCACACGGCCCCTGCCTGCCGGAGACGGTTTACCAAGGCAGCTACGGAGGAAACGGCGAGGTTGGGCTCAAGGCCGAGGTTTCCACGCCACGCACCGACGACCACGCCAAGACCTTCATTCGCCTGCGCTACGACTTCCGCACGGAACTCCCCACCAAGGATTCTTGGCTCTTCCGACTCGGGCAGGGCAAAGTTTTTTGCCCCAAAATCGCCATCGGAAACCGCGACGGATTGATCCAGGAGCTTGACGCCCCGAAGGGATTAAAGACCACTGAACTCGCTCTGGACCACTACGCACTCACCGGCCCCGCACCGTGGTGGGTCGGCTTCCCGGGCTCGAAAGTTCCCAACTGGGCGAGCGGCAGCAAGGGCTTCGTTGTTCGTTCCTATCGCGCGAACTTCGGCGGAAAGACCTACGACTCCCCCACCCTCTCGCTGCCCGTGGGCGAAGTCGGCGCCGAGAGTCGATGCCATGTCGATGCCATCCTCGTTCCCCCTGCGGGAATCGAAAAATACCAAGCAGGCGACTCTGTGGAGATGGATATCGAAATCGATGTGGTCCCTGCCGAAGTGGACGACTACTACGGCCCTAATGAGGCCTTTCGAAAGCACATCGCCGAAAACCCGGGCTCCTGGAAATCCTTCCACCGACTGGCCGTCGCCAACGACCTCCAAGTCGAAGCGCAAGGCGCCAGCGTCCTGCGCAACTTCCCCATCGTCGTGAAGGCCGACCCCGGAGCCAGTATGGTTCGCCTCAAAATCCAAGGCGGCGCCGGAGCAGTCCCCGTGCGCTTCGAAGGCCTCGACACCGCCAAGGGCTGGCAACTCGGCAGGGTCGTTTCTGACGACGGAATGCTGGACGAATACCTTCCCATGCTCACCCAATTCGCCCCCTCCCTCGCTACTCGCCTCGAGCCAAAAACCGAACGCCTCGACCAAAGCGACTACGGAAATGATTTCTGGGAAACCTCATTCGACGCGGATTCAAAGACCTACGCCATCACCTATAATCTCCCGCTCGATGACAAACCCCAATCAACCTGGTTCCTGAAAAAAACACCCTCAAATCCAGTTCCTTAAGCAACGAAAAAACCACTCAGTGAACCCATGAAGCAAGACACCACTTGCACCGCATTTGTTATCATCATAAGCCTCGCAGCCACTATCGGTGGCTTTCTGTTTGGCTACGACTGCGGAGTCATTAATGGCACCGTCGAGGGCTTCAAAAAAGCTTTCGACTCGCATAGCATTGCCACAGGCTTCTATGTCGCTTCGATGCTCCTCGGCTGCGTCGTGGGCGTTTTCTTCACTGGCATGCTGGTCCACAAACTCCAGCGCCTCTCCAGCATGTCTTCGATGATCACCCGCACATTGACCCCTCTTGGCAAGCCTCTCCTTTGGTCGCTCCTGCTACTCCAACTTTCTGCCTTTCTTTCCCAAGGTTCACCGCTCGACAAGCTTGACGGGGTGGGGGATGCCGATGTTTCGCTCGATGGCACATGGCATTTCCAGATTCCCGCGCCGGAGGGCTTTGGGAAGGAACTCGCCGAGCCAACGGGCTGGAAAACCATGCCGGTGCCGGGGGATGTGTTCCGCGAAGGGCATCCGATCAAGGAGAACATCCCGATGGCCTACAAGCGCAAGGTTTCCATTCCCGCCGACTTCGCGGGACAAAAAATCCGCCTCCGCTTCGAGGGTGCACATGAATTCACGAAGGTCTGGGTGAATGGAAAATTCATCACCGAGCATCAGGGTGGTTGGACGCCGTGGGAGTGCGACATCACCTCGGTGGTGACTCCCGGGCAGGAGGCTTGGATCGCGCTCGAGATCACCGACCTCAGCAAGGACATCGCTTTTAATGGCAAGCGCCTCCGCGCGATCGGCGGGTTGGTGCGAAGTGTTTCGCTGCAAGCGCGGCCGAAGTCATTTTTTGAATTTCCCATCGTCTCGTCACCTTTTTCGGAGGACCGCAAGACCGCGACCCTGACCGTCACCGGCCAGGTGGAAACGCCCAACCCGAAAGCGACTGCCTCGTTCCGCCTGTTCGATCCCGAAGGCAAGGACGTCCCGCTCGCCACGCCCGATTGCCAGCTCGACCAGTCGCAGGTCACTTGGAAGGCGGAGGTCGCCTCGCCTCAAACTTGGGATGCCGAGCATCCGCGCTTGTATCGCCTCGAGATCACGAGCAAGGCACCTGGGCAACCCACGGCGGTTTACTCGAAGCGGATTGGTTTTCGTGACATCCGTTTCGACGAAAAACACAACCTGCTCATCAACGGCAAGAGCGTGAAACTCCGAGGCGCTAACCGCCACCTCGTGAACCCGCTCAAGGGCTTCGTTCCTGAGCCTGCGGTCGACAACATCGATGTGGATCTTTTCAAGGAGGCGAACATGAACTTCGTCCGCACCTCGCACTACCCGCCAGGCATCGGCTTCGTCGAGCAGTGCGATGAGAAGGGGCTTTATGTGAACCTCGAATCGGCCGTGCTCGATTGTGGCAAGGCCAACAGGGAGTCGCGCGACATGCACGACGACTCGCAATACGAGCACCTCTTCACCAACCAACAGCGCGAGGTGATGCTCAACTACGGCAGTCACCCCTCGATCATCATTTGGTCTTTGTGCAACGAAAGCGTCTTCGGCCGGAACTTCGCGGCCACAGCCGAGTTCGCCCGCAAGCTTGATTCCTCACGCAAGATCACGGCGAGCTATCAGGTGAAGGACGACCCCGAGCACAAAAGCTATGATATCAAAAGCTGGCACTACCCCTCGTGGAATCAGAGCTACGAGAAAACCGACAGGCCTTACATTTATGACGAGTGGATGCATGTGCTCGGGCATGGCGTGGAATTGTGGGTTCATGACCTGAACTCGCGCGATTACTGGGGGCGTAGCCTCGACCACGCTTGGACCTCGCTTTTCTCCTCTAACGGCAGCATCGGCGCGGCGATATGGAATTACTGCGACGACATGACGATCTTGCCCGACCCCACCGCCAAATTCTCGCGCGGTGCCGTGAGGCGCTTCCACAAAGGTGATGCAAGAATTCCTGTCGGCGAAACCAGCACGCTCCCGAACATATTCGGCACCGCCCGTTGGGGTATCATCGACGAGTGGCGCCGGCCGAAGCCGGAATTCTGGAATGTGAAAAAAGCCTACAGCCCGGTGCGCTTGCTCGAAACGCAGGTCGCGCAATTTGAGCCCAGCAAACCCATTTCCCTGCCGGTGCAAAACCGCTTCGACCACACCACGCTCGACCAGATCACGATGCGCGTGAGCTACGATGGCAAAACACAGGAACTCGCCTGCCCGCCCATCGAGCCGCATAAGAAAGGCACGATCGAACTCCCCGCCGCCGATTGGAAAGCCGGCACCGAGGTTGCCGTGTCCTTCCTCGACCGCTCGAAGAAGCTCATCGACGACTACCACATCGCCCTCGGTACCTCGGCAAAACCCGAAGCCCCCGCGCTGGAAGGCGCCCCCGAAGTGGTCGAGGCCAACGGCCAGATCACCATTCAAGGCGAGAAATTCGCTGTCGTGATCGACCGCGCCACCGGCCTCATCCAAAGCATCAAACACGGCGAGGCCAGCATTCCCCTCGTCGGCCCGATACCGCACATTTTCAAACTCGAGGAATTCCATCTCATGGGCATCAATCCCGATATCGGGAAGACCCCTTCTGTGATTACAAAAACTGTCATCTACGAGAGTCCCTTTCTTGACGCGTGGAAATTGAAAGACATCCGCATCGAGAAAAAAGACAACGCCCTCGTGGTCCATATCACCGGAAGCCTCGAGGCATTCAATGTCGAATACACATACTCCATCGCCGCCAACGGACGCATGGACATCAACTACCAATTCAAAAACATTCCGCCACTCGACACCACCGGTAAACTGCCGCGCACCGGCGAACCAGTGAATCTGGAGGTCGGCATCAAATTCCAGACCAGCGACCAGTTTGACCGGCTCCACTGGGACAAAAAATCCTATTGGTCGTCGTATCCAGAGGGCCACCTCGGGAGTGCCAAGGGAAGCATCGAGCTCTTCAGCGCCGACAAGCCAGCCTGGGCGCAAAAGCCAGCACAGCCATGGAACAAGGATGTCTGGGATTTCTACCTCATGGGTTGGCCGGTGCCCGAGGGCAAACTCCTCACCTACGAAGCCAGCGCTGCCAAGCAGGCACTCCGCACCTACACCTTGGATGACAGGGAGGCGAACTTCGCCCTCACCGTCTATGGCGACGGCGAAACCACCACCGCCCGCTACGGACAGTTCAAGGACAACCAATACTACCTCTACCTCCTCGACACGCTCGACTACGCCCTCAAGTGGGGCAATTACTCCGCCAAAAACCCTTCAAGTCCAGATCACCAAGGCGTCGCGAGGTTGTCGCTTGGGGAGTTGCCCCTTTTGTAAGCGCGAGGCCAGTCTGCGGATCGGAAAGACGACCTCGCCGCCATTCTTCGTGCTCCCGCGCGGCAGCGCGCTTGTTCTCAATGGTAGGGATGGCGCGCCGCCGCCGTCCGAATTGCGCGGCAATGCCGCCTTTGTATCAAGAAACGGCGCATACGCGCCTGAAACTTGGGACCCTGGCGGCGCGGTCTCCCTTGGCTCTAGCTGGCCTCCGGCTTCAAACCCTGATCGCCAAGATTACATCTCTTCCACAAACAGGACGCCGTCTTTGTTTTTGTCTTCAAACAGGAAGAGTTCGTCGTAGCGCTCCTGGTATTCATCGCGGTCCAGTTTGGTATCTTTGTTTTTGTCGTGATAGACGATGGCATTCGCGGGGAACTCGGTGCGATCGAGCAATCCATCTTTATTTTTGTCGCATCGTTCAAAGTTCAGCCAGTGGGCCCGCTCATACTCCTCGCGCGGACAGATGTCGTTCCCGTCGAGGTCGAATGCTTTGAGTTTATTGATCTTCGCGTTCGGGGTGTTTGGCGGAGGGTTTCTCTTGGGCGCTAACTTTGGTATTATACCAAAAGCCGCTTGCTTTTGGATTTTAGTAGAGGGGCACAGCGCGTCTCGCCTGTGTGCTGCGGTCTGATGGGGAGGGTGCGAGAAAGCAGACCAGTCTCCACACGGCCGAGACGGCCATGCCCCCCTTTTCCGCTGCAAAGTCCAATTTCAAAGGGACAATGGTATAAACTCAAATTTCTGACTTTCACCATCGGGGAATCGAGATCTTTGGAAAAGGTCGAGAATCGCAAGCTCGGGAGAGCTGAAGATAGACTAACCGAAGGTTAGCCCTCAGGGCGCAGCATCGGGGACGATGCAAGTCAAAGACTGCCGCAAGGCAGCTCCGAAGGAGGAGCAGGTCGAGAGAACCTGCGAATCAACCCAGCAAGATCCTCCAACCAAAGGTTTGCCCGAAGAGCGCCGCTGCTGGGGGGCAGAGCGTCGACACATTGTGAGAAAAAAAATCCGCAGCAGTTCACTCTTTAGGGGAGAGGGGGATTCGGCGGTATTTTTTGTAAGCGAGTCATCCTTATACCAAAAGTCGCTTGCTTTTGGATTTTAGTAGAGGGGCACAGCGCGTCTCGCCTGTGTGCTGCGGTCTGCTCCTTGGTTCCGATGGGCAGGGTGCGAGCAAGTAGACCAGTCTCCACACGGCCGAGACGGCCATGCCCCCCTTTTGCGCTGCAAAGTCTAAATTCAAATGGACAATGGTATTAGCCAAATCAATTGACAAGATGGAAAAAGAAGCACGAACGGCCATCTCGACCGTCCCTGCCCTTCCTGAGCTAGAAAAGCCAACGGAAGGGAGCGAGGACTGTGCCACTCCTCCTCTCGGCCGCGCGACTCAAAAATGTGCCGACTCCCTAAGCAAGCAAAAAATATTAGATATTTGTAAATTGATCCTGAATGAAGACTTTTATTATTGCCGATCCAAACGCCCCCGCCCGTGGGACGCAGAAAACGTGTTGCACTCAGCTAGGGATACAGCGATACAAATGGAATTTGTCTAAAAAGCCCCATAGCATTGCTGTAAGTAATTGAATTCGAAGAACTCAAAGAAGTGATTTGCTGGTAACGGGCAAGTGATCACTCACCTGATACTTGGATATAGAAGGTTTCAAAATCTTTTCCTTGGAACCTCTTACAAAGATATAATCAAATGTGGCATCTGGATAAACCCCTTTGCTTGGATGAGTAATTCTCTGCTGTGGTGAAGCAGATTCAAAACCAGAAGCAAATTCATTTTCCTCGAATATCTGTAATGTCTTTTCACTTGCGAAACTCAATTGGTCTTTGTTGGTATTGAAGTCACCAGCTACAATCACAGCATCAAAAGAATGCCCCAAAATTTTTGGAAGCATTTTATAATGAGCTATAACCTGTTCTGAAGCTAACTCCCGCTTGAGAATGTTGATTTGGTTTATTTTGAACTTGTCGCCTCCCATAATCAGATTGCTTTTCAAGTGAACGCCATAAACAGCGATGTTTTTTCCATCAATATTGATATGAGCGAACGCAAATCCACGAGGCGGGTCAACCTTGCCAAAGGTTTTCCAATCTTCCGACCAGCATGATTGTGCTGGATACTTGGAAAGGATTGCCACTTGTTGAAGACCCTTAGCACCTCCAAATCCGCTTTTAAAGGCAGTGCAAACTAAAACCTGATACGCGGGATCAATGGCTTTTGCCAACGCATCACAGGCTTCGTAATCCCTAACCTCTTGAAGAACGATTATATCTGAATCGAGTTCTCGAAGGGCAGCAGCAGCGTCTTCAATTCTTTTAGATTCTACCTCTGGAGTAGCAACGCCTTTAGAGTTACCAGCTGGAAACCATTCCAGGTTCCAAGTGGTAATAGAGATTTCCTTGGCACTGAGAATTGAACCAAGAAGAAACAGAAAGATGATTACCCTCCGCATGATTTACATGGGCTACCATCATTCGGGCCGCACTCACTCCCCTTGGAAGTTTTGTAGTATTTACAGGAATTGTTGTGCCGCCGTTTTGATGAAGTTGTAAGCCAAAATCCGGTAGTAATCGCGGTTTCTGGAGACGCTGTTTCTGGAGATGCTGTTTCCGGAGACACAGTTTCTTTTGCCGGTGAGATTTTGGGCTCCGATTTCGTTTCAATAGGAGATGTGCTACCTGTTGCAAGAAGCTTTCGAAGACTTTGAATTTCTTGCTTAAGGGAGTCATTCTCAGCTTTGAGTTGAGCATTAACTTTTTGAAGTTCAGGCGGATCAGATTCAGAGTGTAGGGTTAAAGTCCAACAAAAAATGAACAATATTAGCGATGGTATTAATGCAGTGGGTTTTTTCATTTTGGTTTTTTGGTTTTCTAATTTTCCAGTTTGGAAATCTGTGAGGTCTGTCTTAAAAAGTTGGTTTTCGTTGTCGCCATACAGCGTTTCAATTAGGCGGTTTAGTTCGCGCGATTCATTGAATAGGGAGCGAAATCGTGGATAGTTCGGCAGCTTCTGGGGAAGATGGACCGCTGGCGGTGGGCGGATTTTTTGTGGAGCCACAAGGCGATTTGCAGGCCGACGGAGAAGACGTGTGAGGGAAACGCAGGAACCCCAAATGATGACTCATAGAACCCGTGCAAAACGAGTGATTAGGGGCAATTATTCCTAAAGAATTTCGGAATATTCTACTCCTTGAAAAAAATTCTGGTATGCACTGAGAAAAAGTCAAAAGCCTGCAAAGCCTCGTAAATGCTTGCTCTACGAGCGAAGGAATTTCGAGAGAGCTTGGTGACATCAACGAACTTTGCGGCTAGTCCCAAGAAATCTCTACCCCCGCAATGTTACGTTTATGACATAAAACGGGCAGGCAGCTGAGGGATCGGCCATAGTCAGGCTCAGCAAATGAATTAGCGCAATTAGTCGACCCTGATAGACCCTTGCGCTTGCAGGAATCGAGTGCTGATGGCCCTTTTTTTGGCTCTAATTATGGCTACAGGAAACAAGACCAATAAGAACCTGCCTTAAAAAGAGGCTCAGTTTTGAGGATTGTTCATAGGGGATAGTGCGGAAAGCGATGAAATCTGAGGATTAAAAACCTCGCGTCTATGCAGACAGCCCTTCTGCTGAATTCGAGGTTAAACGACGCGGAGGATTTTTGCGGAGGGCGATGGGATTTTCTCGCCAGCCCGTGATCCTAGCAATTGTCGGCCCAGAGGGGATTCATGGGTGATGACAGTCACGGTTGATCCATCGCAAATGAATTCCGTTCCCCCAGCAACTGGAGCTAGAAAAAACCACTCGTTCGCTCGGGCAAACTGGATTTCTACCAGCGCGCCGAAATCAATCGGATCGCTGTCAGTAAAAGGGCGAAGTGGCATCTTTTCAATGATGGCAATGGCCTGCGCGGCATATTCCGCCTGCTTTGCAAGGCCGTCAGCGAGATAATTCTCCTCGATGGAAAGGGTATCATATTTTCCTTCAGCTCGGCTTTCCGAGTTGTTCCCTTGTTCGCGGGTGGTTTTGGAAACGCGGAGGCGACTTTCAAAATCTTGACGGAGTGAGTGGAGAATCTCACGGATGATTTCAGCTTTGTTCATGAGAAATACCAAAAGCCGCTTGCTTTTGGATTTTTGCAAAGGGGCACAGGCGTCCCGCCTGTGTACATTGGCATGCGCCTTGGTTCCAATGGGCAAGGTGCGAGCAAGTAGACCAGTGTCCACACGGCCGAGACGGCCATGCCCCCTTTCTTTTGCGCTGTAAAGTCCATTTTCAAAGGAACAATGGTATAAGAGAAACGGCCGAGCTAGTCCTGTTGGCGTAAAAGTCCGTTTTTCCTAAGCGATAGCGCGGTTGAGGGCGCTGATGATCGCGTGGATTGAAGCGAGTTCGATATTCGTGTCGCTGCCTACACCATAGAACGTGCGGCCGGTGGAAACCTTGATTTGAATATAGCTGATCGCACGCGCTCCGGCCCCAGCGCCTAGCGAGTGCTCGGAATAATTTAAAATCTCGATCACAGGCAAATCTGTTCCCGCAAGGGCTTGGACAAAGGCGTCGATCGGCCCGTTTCCAGAACCTCGGACGGTGACAGGTGAGCCCTGAAGACGAAGGTCGGCTTCGTATGTGACCAACTCGCTGCGGTCGATCGCACGGAAGGCTTCCAAGGCGACGGCGCCATTGCGAATAAGAAATGATTCCAGAAAAAGCT
>CAMDOJ010000031.1 GCA_945903555.1 Chthoniobacter flavus | reverse complement strand
GCGATGCCGGCGGGGCGCTCCAGACGTGTAGAACGGGATTCGAGTGTTCGTATCCCAGAAGACTCCATGTCCCCGTCTCCAAATGGAAAAACCGGGCACCTTCGGGCTCCATACCCAGCCATCGCGCTGTTAGCACTCGGAGGCAGTGGGCGTGGGATACAATGAGTGTGTCTCCGCCAAATTCGCGGGCGCGTTGAATCACCCGATCTACTCGTGTCGCGACTTCGCTTGCGGACTCTCCATTTTGGCAAGGTTTGGTGAAGACCGTCCAATCCGGCACAGTCTTGCGAATTTCGGGTGTCGTCAGTCCCTCATAAATCCCGTAATTCCATTCCACGAGATCGTCGGTGGATTGCGCTTTTTCTCCCCAACCGATCAGTTCACAAGTGCGGCGGGCGCGAATCCGAGGACTGCAGAGGACAAGACCGAAATTCCAGTCGGAGAGGAAAGGCTTTAGAATATTCGCGCGCCGCTCGCCTTCTGGGGTAAGTGGGATATCCGTGGTCGATGTGTGGCGTCCGCTCAGACTCCATTCCGTCTCGCCATGGCGAACTAAAACGATGCGTGGGTCGGGGTTTTTGATTTCGGAGGCCGACATTGGTCAAGCGAGGCTAGCGTTAGGGATGTCGGCATCGAGCAAGCTTGAAATGGCCGAGCCGATTTCGATGGGCATTTCCATGGGGGCGAAAGCCCCTGCCTCGGGAAGAGGGTGAATGCTGGCATTAGGAAGTCTTCGGCAAAGCTCGGCGCCCTCTGCGATATCGAATCCCTTTGCGACATTAGGCCAAAGAATATGAACGGGAGCTGAGACATTGGCCAGACGGTCCTCGACATGGAATCGGCGTCGGTTGCGCAAAAATCCTAGGATCGCATGCTCTGCCCCATACTGCTGGGCGCACGTGGTAAGAATACTGACGGTTTCGTCAGTGACATTTTCGGGCTTGGCAAACCCCAAGCGTGTGAGCCAATTTTTGATGAACGGGGCCCGCGAGAGATAGTTGCGGTAAATGAATCGTTTTAGTGCAGGAATCCCTTGCGCAACGCCCATTCCCATAACGCTCCGTTGCTCGGACGATCGCAATGTCGTTGGCATAAATAAAACCAAACGCGAAACGAGTTCGGGATGTCGGGATGCCAAAAGGAGTGCGATCTGGGAGGTGAGTCCACTAGCAACAAGACCGACAGGGCGACCACCTACAACCTGACGCAACAACTCGGCGATGCTGTCAGCGATATCGCTGGCATCCATCGCCTGTGATGGGCGTTCGGATTCGCCGAAACCGATCAGATCGGGCGCAATGACTTCGCGACCCATGGCAAAGTGGCAATAAACCTTGGACCACTCGTAAGAGGAGGCCCCGAGGAAATAGCCGTGAAGGAAAACGAGAGGTTCACCGGCTCCGCAGATGTGGTAAACGATCTGGCCTTTGGAGGTCTGTGCCACGCGTGTGGCAAAAATAGTGGGCGAAATGGAGTCAGGTATCGGCTCCCTAGGAGAACGCCGTGTGCCACGGCTTACGGCAAGGGCTACTGCCCCCAACAAACCAACTCCAATACCCAATCCGAGAATGGGGTTTTTCTTCCAGTGTGGGAGCATATCTGGAGGAATGAATCAATCTTGGGCGCTCTTTGAGAGAAGCGCCCAGATTAAAGTGTATTTACCAGCTAGACTTGGTGACGCCTGGGATCAATCCGTTCGATGCCATCTCGCGGAATGTGATACGAGAAATTTGGAAGCGGCGAAGGAATGCGCGGCGACGGCCGGTGATGCGGCAACGGTTCACAAGACGGGTTGGGCTTGCGTCGCGGGGAAGTTGCGCGAGAGAAGCGTAGTCTTTCTTTGCTTTCAACTCAGCGCGAAGTGCTGCGTATTTTTCAACTGTTTTCTGTTTGCGCTTGTTGCGCTCGAGCCATGCTGTTTTTGCCATAGGAAGCGATCAAAGTACAAGGAACGTTGGAACAAGCAAGTCTTTTGCGAATTTAATTATCGAGGTGTGTGGGCTCTCCTTTGGCAAGGAGATCCAAAAATCTTTTGCCCGAATCCGTGAGGCGTGGCCCGCCTTTGGATCCACCGATAATCCCGCGTGTCGTGTGATTGTAAGCGAACGGAGTTTCGCGAACCCATGCGATCTCGGGAGCGGTCGCAGCCCTCGACGAGGCCGTCGCACTCATTGGAGTTCCAAAGCGATTGAAAGCGATTGTCCATGCGGGAGGGCAAGCAGCCTCGCCATTGGATACGAGCCAAGGGTAGGAACGGATGATCGAAATGGAGGGAGAGTTAGGGAGAGTGATTTTATAAAAAGCTTCCTGTTCACGGATGTAGTTGCTGAATCGAAATGCGGGATCTTTTGCACATTCGAGAAGAACTTTCGAGGGATCGATTCCTGACAAATTATATCCGT
This sequence comes from Chthoniobacter flavus, assembly GCA_945903555.1. Classification (GTDB taxonomy): domain Bacteria; phylum Verrucomicrobiota; class Verrucomicrobiia; order Chthoniobacterales; family Terrimicrobiaceae; genus UBA967. The sequence goes on along the minus strand of CAMDOJ010000031.1, from coordinate 10,791 downwards.
GATAAGGACCGTGTTTGTTCGGCGTTCCGCTGAAATACCGCTTATACCAAGATTCAAAATCTGTGCTTAACAGGAGCGCGATTTCAAAGTGCAGGTGCGCCCGCTCGCAATTGATGCCAGCGCCAGTGAAGCCCATGATGCCTATCACGTCGCCCTGCGCTACCTTTTGGTTGGCCTCGACGGAGGTCTTGGAAAGATGGGCATAGAGGGTATAAACAGGACTGCCTTCGATATCATGTTCGATGACGATGTAGCGTCCGTAGTTGGATGCGCCTGCCTCATAACTCACATGGGCAATCCTTCCCGCGGCCGAAGCGCGGATTTCGTCCAGCGGTTTGCCGCTGGTGTCTCGCCGTGTCGGAGCGATATCGATGCCTTCGTGGAGTTGCAGAAAGATGACTTCCTCGCCCTGACGCTGCGGGCTCCGCACGTAACCGAAGGATCCGCCTTCCCAAACTTTCGTGGAGACGCCCTCGAAATTGCGGTTCACATACATGTAAAAATCCTGTGGTTTGTCCTCAAGAAGAGCTCGGTTGTCGGTCGGAAAATCAAACATCGCGGCTTGACTGGCGGTCGACAAGACGAGCATGAGAAAAAACGGGAGAGCGATCACTGTGCAGTTTCTTTTTTTGGCGCGCGGGGCTTTTTCCCGAATTCAGACTCTTTTCCGATAAGGGGGAATTTTTTTTGAAGGCGAGCGATTTCCTCTGGCATGAAGCCGCCCGGAACATAAAAAATACCATCATTATTGCCTGGTTGAACCATGATGGCGGAGGCGATACGGCCATTTATAAGAACCACGGCGATGCGGCCCTTTTCCTCTTGCGTGAATTGGAAGAGCTTGTTCGTGCCGTGGTCATCGAGTCGAAAGTAAGCGCCGATCATCCCGTCATTTCCCGGAAATGCGTAAAATGACTTAATATCCCGCTCGCTCAGAACGGGCACTTTTTGAATGAAGATCTTCTGCTTTGGGTTATTGAGCTCGACCTCGGTGACAAAGGATTCGCCGACGGCCTTGTCGCCTTGGGCGTGAAGGCGGATAGTGATTTCGGGGGCTTTTTTAGAGCCTGCCAGAAGGTGACTTTGAAAAAGCATTAAGCCTGTGCAGGTGAGAAAAACAAATCGGGTCATGGTTCAGCCAATCTAAAGGATTTAACGACGTCGGATGAGTCCCGCATCGGAGGGGGCATTGTAGATCAGTTGATAGGAATTGCAACTATGCGGACCTGCGGTTAGCAATCTTAAGCATGAAATGCCTTTTCGTCGCTACCTTTGTATTGGTGTCGCTTTTGGATGTAGGTGCCCGATCGCCGGATGTTCAAGATGCGGCGGCACCTCACGCTAGCGTGTCGCCCGATAAATCGAGCCCCTTCTTTTTGACCAGCGTTGTTGACAATGGAAATTACCGAAGAATCGAATCTGCATCGAAAGGATATCCTCGGGTATCGCGTCGGGAATACGATTCTGCTTTTGACAAGATGACCCATTTTTTCACTGACATGTTTGTCAACGTGAAGCTGGATTCGAGTGCGGTTCTCATTGAAAATGCGACATTGAAACTTGATCCGGAGAGCCCAGTGATCAAAGACAACAGGGAAATCGAGGTCACCTACACGATTCGCAATAATTCCAAATCCATCAAAAGGTTGGAATTTCCTACCACTCAAAGGATCGAGATATTAACCTACGATTCCTCTGGTGCCATCGTGGACCGTTGGTCTGATGACCGCGCATTCAAGGCTGAAGGGGAAGTCGTCGTGATCAATCCCGCTGAGCGCATCGAGTTTAAGGAAAAAATTTCAACCCGTGAAATGCGCGCTGGCGAGACCTACAAGACCGAGGCGTCATTGATATCGCACCCCGGATTTGTGGTTGATCGGGCCGTGACTCCGCGTTGAGGGATGTGTGGCCAAGGAATCATTCTCGTTTTTTTCGCGCTGGCGATGCCTGCCATCGTGAACGCTCAAGTGCAGGAAAAAAAACTGATGGATCGCATCAATTCTCCGAATCGCAATCAAGCGAGTCAGTTTCAAAATAAGAGCTTTGGATCGACGGGGGCATCTTGGGTGAAGTCGGCATCATTTTCGAGTGCGACCTATCAAGGAGTGAAAGACGCGCAAATCAAGAAGTATGCAGAAATGAAGTCTTTTCTTGGAGTCAAGAATCCCTGGCTTGGAAAGAAGGTTTATGAGACTGGCTCATCAGCTTATCAGTCTCGGGGGGGCGTTTTCGATAAGGACTCGGCTTTTCGCGTCAAGAGCGCCAAAACGAGCACCTTTTCTCAATCCTCCAAGACCGCCTCCACGCCTTCTGCGGCAGTTCCTACACGTGCTTTTGGGCTCAAGGGCGCTGCGCAGGGGGCCCTTGATCAAGATTCCAAGATCCACAAGCAAATGACCATTGACGAAGTCCGTGAGTTGTTGAACAAATCCCGCTAATATCCCTTCATGTCAGATATTTCATTTTTAACGCGCGGATGCGCAAAAGTTATCAGCGAACAGGAACTCGCCGCCAAGCTACAGCTCGGACGCCCCCTTCGGATCAAGCTTGGGGTCGATCCCACGGCCCCCGATATCCATCTTGGTCATAGTATCGCCCTTTACAAATTGCGCGATTTTCAGGATCAGGGCCATGATGCCATCCTGATCATTGGCGACTTCACCGCTATGATCGGCGATCCGAGTGGGCGCTCGGTCACGCGCCCCCAATTGACGCATGATCAGGTTTTGTCGAACGCGAAGAGTTTTCAGGAACAGGCTTTCAAAATCCTCGATCGCAGTCGCGCCCGCATTGTTTTCAATGGCGAGTGGTTTGAGGGAATGAGTTTCGAGGAGGTCATCAAGCTCAACAGCCGCGTGACCCTCCAGCAAATGCTCGTTCGCGAGGATTTCCGGTCCCGTTTGGATAAAGGTCAGCCGATTCGAGCTCATGAAATCCAATACCCGATCATGCAAGGTTGGGATTCTGTGATGGTGAAGGCCGATGTCGAGCTTGGTGGAACCGACCAACTTTTTAACATCATGGTCGGTCGTGATCTTCAGCGTGAAGAGGGGTTGCCTCAGCAGGTCGCCATGGTGGTGCCTATCCTGGAGGGCCTCGATGGCCATCAGAAAATGAGTAAGAGCCTTGGCAACTATGTTGCCCTCACCGATGTCCCCGCGACGATGTTTGGGAAAATCATGAGCATCAGTGATGAGCTCATGGTTCGGTATTACGATGTCCTCCTCCACGAATCCATTCCCGATGGGATGCATCCGATGGAGGCTAAGAAAAGCCTCGCTCACCGCATCACTGCTCGATTCCACAGTGAAGAATTGGCGCAGTCGGCGCTGGAGGATTTCAATACCCGCTTCAGTTCCAAAGATCTCGAGTCAGCCGACCTGCCTGTATTCGTGCCAGTTGGCGCAAGGGACTTCATTTCGCTCGTTGTGGAGGCCTCTGCAGCATGTTTTCAGACCACTCGCTCCCGTTCGGATGCTCGGCGACTCATTGAAGGCGGCAGCGTCCAATGGCGTGGTGCCAAGGTGGGCGATTCTAAGGCATCCTTGCCGTCAGGTGAGTCAGGAATTCTTAAGCTGGATAAAACCCGAGCCGTCCGAATCGGCACATGATCCCGCATGAACCCTGTTTTTTATCGACGGAGACTGACTCCCAATTTCGGTATGGGGAGGAGTCTCTTTTACAGGCTGATCAAATGGGGTTTGATCGTTTTTATTGGATGCTCGATCGTTAGTTTCTTCCGCTCCCAGTTAGCACAAGCGGAGGCGCAACGGTATTCCGATCTTGCCGTGCAACAGCTTGCTGCGAACAAAACGCAGGAGGCGCGAGCCAGCGTGGTTTTAGCGTTGGGTTCCTACTCGGAGCACGTTGATGCCTCGCGTTTGCTGGCTCGGATGCTCGATGCCGAGGGGGATGCCCGCTCGATATTTTATTATACCGTTGTCACGAAATCTCGCCGAGCTTCGATAGAGGATTTTAAAAACTTAGCTCAGGCCCTAGTTAAATATGGTGACTATAGTGAAGCGCAAGTCGTCGCTGAGCGCATCGCCAATCGATGGAATGAGCCTGCCTACCCGCATTTGATTAATGCCGAATCTTACGCAAAGCAGGGTGACTTCTCCGCTCAGGAAAATGAACTTCGATTGGCTTTGGGCATACAGGAAAACCAAGCCACGCTATCAGCGTTGATCCAATATTTGATGAGCCAGCCAGACCTGATGCCGAATCGCGCTTCCGATTTAGATCAACTCCTGCAAAAAATGGCAAAATCCAACGATGCACAGGGGTTGGATGCCCTTCGATTGGGGCTTGTGACCCCAGGTCTTGTTAAAAATGATCGCATGAAGTGGATTGAGCAGTATCGCTCCCATCCCGCCGCCACATCCGAATCGCTTCTGCGGGCTGATGAACTCCAATCCCAGCTAGACCCCTCCGCCCGCGAGGGATTGATTCAGGCCCAAGTGAAGCGTGTTCTGGGTCTCCGTTTTGATCAAAGAGAACCCGTCATTCGTTGGATGCTCAAAAATGACCAACCTGAGTCGGCGCTTGCGATTTTGCCATTGAAGGAGGCAATCCAATCTCGGGAGGGATTTTTACTTTGGATCGAGGCGGCATCTCGCGGTCGTCGTTGGAGCGACATCGAGGCCGCTCTTAGGAATCCGGCGAACCCGCTTCCTGCTTACGATACCCTTCCGTTTCTGGCGCAATCCATGAAGATGCGCGGGGATTCAGCAAATGCAGACACCCTCTATCGGAAGGCTATTGCCCTTCACAAGTCTCAACCTGAGGTGACGGGCCAGATTTTTGAGCATCTCATTCTTGCGGGAGAATGGGCTCTCGTGCAGGAAAACTTGGCCGTGCTTTTTGAAAATCCGACATTGGCGGGTGGGAATTTCAAATCCCTCGTGCTGGTTGTGAGAAATCAACGGGACTCCCAACATTTGTTAGATTTTTTGGAGGGAGCCATTAAAAGCCCATTCTTGAAAAATGACCCGCTCGTTTTGGACTCGATTGATTCCACCAAGCTCGTGCTTAAGATGTCCGTTTCTCTGGTTGCGTTGGAATCCAGAGCGAATCAGCACCCTAATGATATCGCTAGCCGGATGACCTATGCGCTTGGGTTGCTTTGTGAGGGACGCAAGGCCAAAGCGATCTTTGAATTGGAAAACGGGGATCACCGATTCAACGCGGCGAGCTTGGGGCCATGGCAAAAGGCCATTTTTGCGTGTGTGCTTGCCGCCAACGATCGTTTGACGGAGGCGCAGAGCCTCGTTGCCGCCATTCCTCCAGATAGTCTCACGATTCAAGAGGTGGCTCTTTTGAACAGTTTCCTGGATTCCTCCACGAGGAAGTAAATTTTTTTGAACGTTTGCCGTTGAGGGATTGTCTCACTTCAAAACAAATCCCTTTGCCTTAATTGACGAAGGGGTACGTAGCGATCGCGTAACTTTAATAAAACAAAATTATGGCATTTGAAGACACAGATACAGGTTTCCAGTTATATCTCCGACAAATCGGAGAATACCCCCTTATTACAGTCGAAGAAGAGGTTATTTTGGCTGCTCGCATTAAAAAAGGCGACCAAGAGGCGCGTCACAAAATGGTCCGATCCAATCTTCGCCTGGTAGTCAAAATCGCACGCGATTACTCGAATTTCGGCTTGCCGTTGCTCGACCTCATTTCGGAGGGAAACATCGGCCTGATGAAGGCCGTTGAGCGCTTCGATCCTCAGAAAGGCGGGAAGCTCAGCACATATGGGGCATGGTGGATCAAACAGTCGATTAAGCGTGCTTTGGCTAACCAAAGTAAAACCATCAGGTTGCCAGTGCACCTTGTGGATAAAATTGCGAAACTGCGCCGTGTTTCCAACCAATTAACCGAGGAACTCGGTCGCGAACCCAGTGACCTAGAGCTAGCCGAAGAGGTTGGTATGGCTGAAGCCAAAGTCGCCGCGCTGAAGAGCGCCGCGATTCGTCCCACCTCGTTGGATCAACCCATCAGTGACGACGACTCGACCGCTTTGGGCGACATTATTGGGGATGATCAAGCTTTTGATCCCTATGAAATCCTTCGCGACAAAGATCTTCGTGATGAGGTGGGCGACTTACTCGATGTCTTGGACGACCGTGAGCGCAAAATTATCAATTCTCGCTTTGGGCTTGATGGTCAGAAGAGCAAGACACTCGAAGAGGTCGGTGTGAAATTTGGGGTGACACGGGAGCGCATTCGCCAACTTCAAAATATCGCACTTCGGAAACTCCGCCGCGCATTGAGCAAAAAAGAACGCTCCAAAGCGGATTCGCCAGCATAGTTTTTACGATTTCTTTCATGGGTAGGTTGGAGGCCGGATGTTCGACGTATGTCGGTATCCGGCCTCTTCTTTTTTCTCCGGCCCATATGAGGTTTGAGTTTCTATTTATATTTAAGAAAAAGGGAGTTACTTTAGTCTTGCATGGTGGGAAATGACACACCACATTAACCCCTGTTACGCCGTATATCGGACTTGTACACCCCAGAATTCGTCTTTAAGTGAAAGACCGCATCTTATCGGAGGCCAAATTATGATCAGTAAAAAAGAATCGGAGGGCAAAAAGCCCAAGCCAGTTCGTCAAGCAGCACAACCCAGCTCGACGGCAAAAGTGGCGTCACCAGTATCCGCTAAGAAGAAAAAAACTTCGGTTTCGCGCGCATCAAAAGAAAAGCTCTTGGACGAATCTGTTGCGCCTGCTTCCTCGGAAATGGAGATCGATGGGGAAAAAATGGGAACCAGTTTGGAGCCTTCCCCTAAAAAAGCGGCTGCGCCTTCGATTTCGATCGATGATCTTGGCGCTCTGCCTCGCGGCTATGGCGACAATTCGATTTTCTTGGTGGCTCAGGATCCACAATGGCTCTTTACCTATTGGGATATCGATATTTCACGGCATCCAGGTGGACCTTGCCATCTCCGAGTCGAATCGGGAGGGGGGACGATCGAACAGGAAATCGAAGTCTCCTTCGAAACGCGGAATTGGTATATTCCCGTTAAGTCCGCAGGGGAGAGTTATGCCGTGGAAATCGGTTTCTATCGTTCGAAGCAATGGAATGTCATTGGCCGCTCGGGCATCGTGGCTACGCCGCGCAACAGGATTTCGGAATCCACCCAGTTCGACTTCGCCACAATCCCACTCCATCTTAGCTTCAATCAGCTCGTGCAAAGCATAGAGCGGTCGTTTTCTGTAGAACGGAAGGCGGGAGCTGGCCACCTCCACTCCGGAGGGGCTCAGGCCCAAATGGCAAAGGTAATTCCATTGGAAGAAAAGGAGCGGGGCATTTTGACGGCTCTTCTAGGCAGTGCCTTCATGGAAACCTTGTCCAGCATTTCCATGAGTTCCGAGGAACTCCATGCCGCTATACGCCAAATTCTCAACGAACGTCTTGGCTCGGGTGAACTTGCCGAGACCATCGCCCGTTTGCAACTCGGACAGGCAGAAAGCAGTCTCTTCAGCGTATTTTCGCAACTCAATCAGGAACTCACTTCCTCCTCCTCGAATTCGAGTTCAGCTGGATTAGTTGAGCGCATGTCATTTGGGCTCACCAGTTGGGTCGCCGCGGCCTTATCGAGTTGGAGCGGTGCAGCGCAAGGCAGCTGGAGTGGTGCAGCGCAGGGCAGTTGGAGCGGTGCAGCCGAAAGTAGCTGGAGCGGTGCAGCGCGGGGCAGTTGGAGCGGTGCAGCCGAAAGTAGCTGGAGTTCCGCCGTGGAGACGAGCGCATCGGGATTGTCGGCATCTTGGAACACGCTTAGTAGTTGGCTGGAATCCACCAGTGCCTCTTGGAGCAATGCGGTTCTATCAAGCTGGTCAGAGGCAGGCCTATCGAGTCTAGAGCAATTGGCTTCAAGTTGGGAAAACGCTTCGAGCAGTTGGGGGGCTTCGGAGAATTCCTCTTCCTTTTCAAATGCCGTTCCGAAGGAATTCAGCGGCGAAACTCAGATCAGCTTGAGTGGAAAGACCCATCCGCAAGCGAGTATTCAAATTGATGGATGCCAAGTTCCCGTGCGAGCTGATGGCTCATTCGACCACCAGATCGTGCTCGGGCCAGATCGCTGCGAGGTTCCAATCCTCACGACAAGCCCCAGCAGCGGTCGCGTGCAAACGTCAACGATCCTTCTGCAACCGGAAAGACTCTGAAACGCTTAACTTCCAAAAAACCGCAACCTAGCAGTCCAGTTCGTCCGGATCGTCACAAAGAGGAATTCTTACGCTATCTTGAGGCGGAAAAGAATGGTTCCGCTCATACCATTTCGGCTTACAGGACTTCGATTGACGCCTTCCGAGCGTTTCGCCCGTCGCCGGCATGGGCTGAGGTTTCTGCGGACGATTACCGTGCTTGGATGCTGGAATTGATGAAGCGGGGAATGGCCCGAGCCACTGTGCGTTTGCGATTCGCGTCGCTGCGGGCTTTTCATGCATTTCTGCTCCTGCGTCGGGTGGTTGCACGCAATGTGCTAGTGGATGTTTTGTTGCCCAAAAAAGAAAAACAACTCCCTCGATTTTTAACAACGGCTCAAGTCACAAACTTGGTTGAGGCACCCGCCAAGCATGAGAAAACCAAACAGGCACCGAGTTGGATGGCGGCACGTGACATGGCGATCATCGAGCTTTTTTATTCCACCGGCATGCGTCTCTCGGAGCTCGTCGGATTGGATGTCGGAGATGTGGATGTGATCAGTGAGACGGCGCGCGTGATGGGAAAGGGAGCTCGCCAAAGAGTGTGTCCGGTAGGAGGACCGGCTTTGGAGGCCATATCAAAATACCGTCTGGCCGCGCGCATTCATAGTGGGGCGCTCTTTCTTAATAAATCGCGTCGCCGCATTACGTCTCGAGCCGTCAATTCCCTGCTGAAATTGAGACTCCTTCAAGCTGGGTTGCCTTCAGATCTCTCTCCACACAAATTACGTCACAGTTTTGCAACGCATCTCTTGGACAACGGTGCGGACTTGAGAAGCGTTCAGACGCTGCTTGGTCATGCCAGTCTGTCGACCACGCAGATTTACACCCACGTTACGATAGAGCGATTGAAGACCGCCTATCTGGCAGCCCATCCCCGATCGGGAAAAAATTAGGCTGGGTGGAGTGCAGCCAACTGTTCCCAGATGGCTTTTTCTTTTGCACTGGGAGCCGTTGGGATGGTCACGATCACAACTGCATAGAGATCGCCCCGCTTGGCATCACCTATCGGTAAGCCCATGCCGGGAAGACGAAACTTTTTGCCAGACTGGGTGCCTGCTGGGATTTTTAATTTCGCACGCCCTCCGAGAGTGGGCACGCCGACATTGCTCCCCAGAACAGCATCCCATGCGGGAATTTCCAATTCGAAGTGGAGGTCCCCACCGTCAATTTCAAAATCCGGATGGCGTTGGTATTTGACGCGAAGATAGAGGTCGCCTGAGCCACCGCCAGAAGCCCCCGTGCCACCCTGGCCGACGAGTCTAATACGCTGACCCTCTCGGATACCCTTCGGGATTTTAACGGTGAAAGTCTCGAGTTTTTTTGAAGCACCCCGACGGAAAGAAATCTGACGAGTCGATCCATTAAGCGCTTCTTCCAAGGTCACAAGAATATCTGCTTCGGCATCTTGGCCGCGCTGCGGAGACTCCTCAAAGCCCGATCGTGATCCACGACGACCCGCAAACATCTGTTCAAAAAAATCGCTGAATCCCGTGCCTCCGAATTCAAAGTCCTCGTCGGAACCTGCTGAGCGTGGGGCTTGTCGGAACCCGCCGCCCGGACCGCGCGCGCCGCCACGGAAAACGCCGCCAGGCGATGAACCGTGCTGCCAGTTTTGACCGTATTCATCGTAGCGTTTGCGTTTATCTGCATCACCAAGCACCTCGTAGGCCTCGTTGATTTCCTTGAATTTCTCCTCTGCGGCCTTTTTATCTTTGGCCGTATCGGGGTGAAATTGGCGGGCCAGCTTTCGAAAAGCGGTTTTGATTTCCGCTGGTGTGGCGGTTTTGGAAACTCCTAGTGTTTGATAGTAATCGCGGAATTGCGCTGACATCTGTTCGTAAATTTGCTTCCTCCATTCTGACTATTTTATTCATTCTGTCCAACTCATGCTTGATATTCGATTTTTAAGGGAACAACCCGACCTCGCTAAATCCCGACTCGCCACCCGTGCGGACGGGCACTCAGAAACCATAGATGCCATTCTGGCCATAGACGTACGCCGTCGTGCTGCCGAAACGCGGCTTCAAACATTGCAGGGTGAAAGGAACCGTCTAAGCAAAGAAATTGGTAAACTCCGCTCTCAAAAGCAGGATACCGCCGCACTCGAGGAGGAGGTGAAATCCCACGCTGCGACGATGCAGGATCTCACGCTCGAAACGGATGCGCTCACCAAAGAGCAAACAGATCTGCTTTTAATCCTCCCAAATCTTCCGCAGGAAGAGGTGCCAGTGGGGCGCGAGGCAGCCGATAATCCGCTCGTTCGCGCGTTCGGCGAAAAGCCGGTGATTGAAAATGCGAGAGATCACGTTGCCATTGCGGAGTCGCTTGGGCTGATTGATCCTGACCGTGGAGCCAAAATCAGCGGGAGTGGGTTTGCCGTTTACACCGGAGCAGGAGCGCGCTTGGAACGGGCTATTTTAAATTTCCTTCTTGATCTTCATACACGCGAGCACGGCTACACTGAAGTAAGTACCCCGTTCCTCGTGAAGCGGGAATGCATGGTCGGGACCGGTCAGTTGCCGAAATTTGAAGAGGATATGTATGGAGTCGACGGCGGCGGGCTTTTCCTAGTGCCGACGGCCGA